>JAIRNQ010000367.1 GCA_031257955.1 Deltaproteobacteria bacterium
ATCAAAGGAAAGAAGCATATCATGATCGATCCGGGGCTATCCAAGCGCTGGGCCGAGCTAAGAGAGTTAATCGTGGCCGACGGGTTGGATCCGGCGGACATTGGGGTGGTGTTTTGCACCCACGGCCATCCCGACCACGCCGAGTCGGCTTGCCTGGTGGCCAAAGAGGTTAAGGCCGATCTGTTGATGGCCCTGGCCGAGCTGGATTTTTTGGTCATGGGCGGGGTCCGTTTTTACTACAAATACGAAAACGGCGAATACGCTTCCTTGGTCGGCAATATGCCCATATTCGACGTCCCGGACACGAGCCTTTTCATAAAAGGCTTTCCCGGCCCCTTCGTCCACGAGGGCAGGCAGTTCAAGCTTTACCTGACCCCGGGCCACTCCCCCGGCGGTATGTGTTTTCACTGGCCGGAAAGGGGTCTTTTGGTTTGTGGGGACGTGTTCTTTAAGGGCACCATCGGGAGCGTGGCCCTTTATGGCTCCGAGCCCAGCAAGATGTACAAGAGCGTGAATCTGTTGAGCGGCCTCATGGACGTGGAGAAGATTATTTGCGGCCATGGTCCGGTTATTGAGGGTCGACAAAACGTGGTGGACAATTACGAGATCTTGTTCGCCGAGATTGCCGACAAAATGGCCAAAGGAATCGTCTAGCCGGCGCGGGTTACGGGCCAAGGGACCCCCATTGGGGACCTTTGGGAAGCCAAGCGGGGCCGGGGCTTGGCTCGGGTGGGAATGGAGTCGGTTAACTAAATTATGGATGACCTTGTGGGAGTATTTCATTAATTGGAGCGTTAGATGAAAAGGACATTTAGTTTGGGCCGCCAAGGCTGGGCCTTGGTTTTCCTCTTGGCCGCCGTGGCCGCGCTGGCCGCTTGGCCGACCTGGGCCGCCGACGGGGGTAAAGTGTCGGTGGATACGCCCCTGGGGCCGGTGGTCGGCTTTACCGCCGGCAGGGTCCAGGTTTTTCTGGGCCTTCCCTTCGCCGAGCCACCGGTGGGCGAACTGCGTTTCGCCCCGCCCAAGGATGCCAAAAGCTGGACCGAGCCCAGGGAAGCCTTTAGACCCGGGCCCATGGCCTGGCAAGTACCCATGGCCATGTTTCAGGCCTCGGTGGCCCCGGACAAAGCTTTTCCCGGCTATTCCGAAGACTGCCTAAATTTGAACGTCTGGGCCCCGGTCGGGACCAAGGCCGGGGACAAGCTGCCGGTATACGTTTTCGTCCACGGCGGGGGCTACGGCATGGGCTCGGGTTCCCAGGATCTTTACGACGGCACCAACCTGGCCAAGGAAGGCATAGTGGTGGTCACCTTCAATTATCGACTGGGGGCCTTGGGTTATTTCTCAAGCCAGGAGACCTTGCGGCAATACGGCACGACCGGGAACTGGGGCACCCTGGACCAGATAAAGGCCCTGGAGTGGGTCAGGGACAATATCGCCGCCTTTGGCGGGGATCCGGCCAAGGTGACCGTGGGCGGGGAATCGGCCGGAAGCTTTAGCGTGTCCGCCTTAATCCTCAGCCCCAAGGCCAAAGGGCTTTTCAGGGGGGCCATTATGGAGAGCGGAACCATTTTGGCCTTGCCCACCTTCCTCTTGACCAGGGGGAAATTGGATTTGGCCTTAAACCTTAACGCCATCATGGGGTCGGTGTTTCAGGCCACCGACGACGCCGAGGGCCTGGCCAAGTTGCGGGCGGTGGACCCGGGGCTTCTGGCCCGCCTGACCCCATTTGGCTTCGATTTTACCAAACCGTCTTTTTTTGGCTTGGCCCCGGTTAAAGACGGTAGCGTCTTGCCCTTGGATCCCGAAAAAGCCTTGGCCGAGGGTCAGGGCCAGAAGGTTAAAGTGCTGATGGGCTTTAACCATGACGAGGGCTCGCTGTTCGTCCCCACGGGAAGCGACGACCAAGTTTACCTGGACACGGTAGATTTCATACTGGGTCTGGACGGGGCCAAAGCCTTTTGGGAACGCTTCCCGATCGACAAAGATCATAGCGCCGTCGAGAGAACCCGAGAGGCCCTGGGCTACGCCTTCATGTCTTCAAACATGAAGCGCTTTGCCGATCTCCATTCCCGTTTTGACGACGTATACTTTTACAATTTTAACTACGTGACCTTAGCCAGCGGAAAACTGGGCCTCGGGGCTTCCCACGCCTCCGAACTGCCCTTCGTCTTTGGGTTAGACATACCCCTGGTGACCTCCTCCAAGGCCGAGAAGACCCTAAGCGACGACATGAGGCTTCGTTGGATTAATTTCATCAAAAACGGCGATCCCAACGAGGGCGCCGCCGCGCCTTCCAAAGTTACTTGGCCCAAATACGATCCCGCGAGTCCGCGAATCATCGCCTTCGACAAAACGGTAACCGCCGGCCCCTTACCGGACACGGACAACCTGGACTTCGTGGCCAATATCCTTTACGGACCTTTACCGCTCAAGCCGTAAGCGCGCGGCAAGCGCGCCCAGCGACGATACCCCGGGCCGTCCCGGGGTTTTTTGTCGTCGCGGGGAAGTGGGGAAGTAATCGGTTGGCTTGGGGCTCGGGGATTTTTGGCGATTCTAAAGTGGCGTTGAAAAGCTGGGCCGCCCAAGTCCGGTGGGACTTGGGCGGCCGGTTGGCTGGCCAAGGAGGCCATGGTGGGGGCCATGGGGTGGTCGCAGTTTTGGGCGAGCGGTTGGCTGGCCAAGGAGGCCATGGTGGGGGCCAGGGGGTGGTCGCAGTTTTGGGCGAGCGGTTGGCTGGCCAAGGCGGCCATGGTGGGAACCAGGGGGTGGTCGCAGTTTTGGGCGACCGGTCAGGCCACCAGTTTGCGGGCCAGTTCGACCGCGCCCGGGGCGTCTTCGGAGTAGCCGGTGGCCCCGATTTTGTCGGCGAAAGCCTTGGTCACCGGGGCTCCGCCGACCATGGTCTTAACTTCCAGGCCGGCCTCTTTGAGGGCGTTGACGGTCTCTTCCATGGCTGGCATGGTCGTGGTCAGAAGGGCGCTTAGGCCAACGATTTTGGCCGAGTTTTTCTTGGCCGCCTCCACGAAGGCCTTTGGTTCAACGTCTACGCCCAGATCGACGATCTCGAAGCCGCCGCCCTCAAGCATCATA
>JAIRNQ010000097.1 GCA_031257955.1 Deltaproteobacteria bacterium
GGCGGGCGAGGCCGTCCGGGCCTCGGGCCCCGGGGCCGGCTTGGCCCTAACCCTTAACCGCCGCGGCTGGGAGACCAATACCAAATGGCACATACCTTGGCCTGCCGAAAGCCGAATCGTGCGGCGGACGGCGTGACGCCCAAAAGCAGTCGGCGTCCATGGACGTAGCGATCATTATTTTTTTGTCCTCCATCGCTTAAGCAAAAGCCCGTCATGGCGTAATTGAGGGCGACGTTGGATAAGTCCGCGTGTCCATGGGTATAATGGGCACCTTATTGCGGCGAGTTTAGCCGTCACGGGCCCCATGGCGGGGGGTTTTCATATAAGCTTTCAAGAAAAAAACAAACATCTACGTCACTGTGTTTCGTCGCGGTACCTTTAGCCCATGAACCGAACATATAAACTTTAACGACAGGAAACGCGGAACGAACGTCTTCGGCGTAATTCTTTACGGCTTCGGTGACGATGTCGAGTGTTCGTACTCCGTAGAAGTCGGTATCGGCGCTGATTGTAAAAGCCATTCGAATGTCTCCTTGGTTTGAGAGAGAAGTTCCAACGGAGAAGCTTTATTAACTATAGCATCAATATCATGGATAAAAGGAATATGTTTGTTTAAAAGTATAAAATATGTCTATTATGTCGGCATATAACTCGCCGTAAGATTTCTCAGGCGAAATAGAAAGCCCAAAACTGTAATTTGCTATAGTACGTCCGGGTTGTCTTATCTTTGGGCAAGTTGAGAGTTAAATGGCATTATCGCGGTAGCGGTCCTAATGGGGCAACTGGGCTTTCTTACGTCTTTACGAATTTACGTAAGATTTTAACATATGATCCGCCAGAAATCGAATCAGACTGGCGATTGCGCGATTACTATGGGGCGATTGGCGGGCCTTTGGGCGATTTGTTTGGGAGGATGGGAACGTGTGTGCTAAAATGCGCCTAGGCAAGCGGTTTTTGGCCTTAAGGCCGATAACGGCCTGACCTGACCGGTGGGCCGTTTAGTGAAGTGGGCCAAGGCCTAGGCGGTCC
This sequence comes from Deltaproteobacteria bacterium, assembly GCA_031257955.1. Taxonomy (GTDB): domain Bacteria; phylum Desulfobacterota; class Desulfarculia; order Adiutricales; family Adiutricaceae; genus JAIRNQ01. The sequence continues at coordinate 1,030 of JAIRNQ010000097.1, forward strand.
CTTCCCTTTTGGCCCAAATTTGGCCCAAAGGCCTAAGCGATTTAATCGAAGAAAGAACGTTAAAGGCGATCGACCGGTAAAAACCCCTTAACTCGCGTGGGGCCGTAAAGCGTGACTTTAATTTCAGGCCGACAATGATCCCGGCGCGTTAAGAATGGGGCCACTGACAAACTTAAAATTAGAGAAAGGAAAAGAAAGGAAAGGAAAATTATGGCCGAGAAAGCGAAAATCCTCATCGTTTCCACCGCCCACGCCGAGTTGGGCTCGACCGGCGACGGCACCGGGGTTTGGTTCGAGGAACTGACCACGCCCTATTACGCCTTCCGGGACGCCGGGCACCCGGTTGACATAGTCACGATCGGGGGCGGCAAAATCCCCATCGACCCCAAATCTTACGACCCCAAGGGGACGAACCCGGCCTCGGTGGAGCGCTTCCTCAAGGACGATTCGGCCATGGCCCAGTTCGGGGCCAGCGGCGTTTTGGCCAAGGTCGGCCTCGACGACTACGGGGCCATTTTTGTGCCCGGCGGCCATGGGGCCATGTGGGACTTGGGATCGGACCCGGCGGTGGGCGAGGCCTTGACGCTGGGCTGGGCCAAAGGCTTGATCCTTTCCTCGGTTTGCCACGGCCCGTCCTGCTTCGTCAACGCCAAGGAAACCGACGGCCGCCCGCTGGTGGCCGGAAAGAAAGTGAACAGCTTCAGCGACTCCGAGGAGCGGGAAATGAAGCTGGAAAAGGTCGTGCCCTTTCTCCTGGAAAGCAAGCTAAGGGAGCTTGGGGCCATTTATGAAAAAGGCCCGGATTTTGGGCCCCACGCCGTCAGGGACGGCCGTCTGGTCACCGGCCAAAACCCGGCCTCGGCCGAGCCGGTGGCTTCGCTGGTAATCGCCGCCCTGAAGGGCGAATAGGCCCACGGCCGGGGTCACGGACACCCCAGTCCCAGGCCCTCCGGGGACTGGGGATCGAGGTCGGCGAATTGGTCCTTGGGCGGCAGACCGTAGGTGGTGCCGGTGGCCTTCCCGTGCCGCGCAATCTTGCCCTCTTTTATCAGTTGGTCCAGGATGGCGGTGGTTTTGGCGCGGAGATCCGGCAGCAGCCGGGTAAGCCCCCGCCTGTTGATGGGTCCGCCGTTATTGGCGATGGCCTCTGCCACCCGCTCGGCGTCGCTGGCCCGCTGGCCGTTTTTGGCCAGGAAGTGGCGGTCCAACTCCCGGTAGCCGTCCAGGGTGGCCTTTAAGAAGAATTCGACGAAGGGAAAGGGGGAATTGGCGCCTTCCAGCCAGCCGATGGCGGCCAGCCGGACGGATTTGAGGTAGTCCGCCTTGGACTTGGCCAGGCCCGTCTCCAGGGAGACGTACCGCCCGACGTCATAGCCGCTTTTAAACATCAAAAGCCTGGTTAACAGACGGGAAATTCGCCCGTTGCCTTTGGCGAAGGGGTAGATCCGCAGAAAATCCAAAACGAAACAGGGAATGAGAAGAAGCCTGTTTAGGCCGGGCGATTTCGCGGCCAGGGTATTGGCCACGATCAGCCTCAAAAGCGTCTCCGTCGTTTCCTCCGCCGGAATGGCCGGAAGGCGCGTCTTTAGGCCGCCCGGGACCCGGTAGCCGGCGACATGGTTGTCGACCTTCTTAAACTGCCCGCCCTTGGCCTGGGAGCGGGCGAAGAGGGTCCGGTGGAGGGCCAGAAGATGGGCGATACGCTCGTCGTGGGTCTCAAACGATTCGGAGATCAGATCTTGGGCTTCCAGGTAACCCAGGATCTCGCCCTCGACTTCGTTTAGCGGGGCCGCCCCCAACTCGCCCAGCTCAACCAGGCGGGTTTGGGGCACGGTAAGGCCGCTGAGGGCGTTGGAAGCCCGAACCGATTCCAGCCTGGCCACTTTGGCCAGAAGCCCGAAGACTTCCGGGTATAGACACTTGAGCCACCCGACCCGTTCCCGCAGGGCGCCAATCTCTTCCACCAAATTGGCCAAGGCGCCGGGAACGGCCCCGGTTTCGAGAAACGAATAGTTAAAGCTTCTCTCGACTGGGAGATTTAGGCGCATGGCCATCCTCCAAGCTTAGCGAAAACAATCGGGCCAAAGTCCCGCCGGCGGGCCGGGCCGCCCGGGGGAAGCCTGGCAGGCTTACCACAGGGAAGCCGAGGCGCCCATCTCCAGGGCTTGGCTTTTGGGGACCAGCACCCAGGCGTCATTGGAGGCGTAGCCCCAGGCGGCGTAAGCGTTAAGGCCAATCCAAAGGCCCGTGGGGTCCGCATAAACCATGCCGCCCAGATTTTCGAAAGTGACCTCCGCCCCGTCCAGCCGTACCGGAAGCGGCGAATTCTCGCCGTAACCGCCGGCTTGGCATTCGCCCCCGCCGTAAAAATTGGGCAAAAACCCTCCCCCGTTCTCCATCGAGCAGTATTGGTTGGCCAAAAATGGCCACAGTCGCTTAAGGCTCCGCTCCCGATCCGGAAAAAAATCCGCCATAGACAGGGGCTTGGCCGTTTTGGCGTCCAGGTTCGAGATCGTTATGCCGTTGGAGGGATGGAAATAACCGGCGGCTAAATTGTGGTAGGCGAGTATCGACAGGATCTTTGGCCCTCCGGAGAGAACCTTAAACGAAGACTGGTAGATCGCCGAGTCGCCGGCCAGATCCAGGCAACCCTCTTTTCTTTCCTGCCAATCCGCCAAAATGGTGGCGACTCTGTCCTGGGCGGCCGCGAAGAATTCCTCGAACTGGCCCTTTACGTAAGCGTCCAGCTCCGGGCCCAGGTTGACCGGATAGGCCACCGAAACGAAGCCTTCGACCTCCGGGCATCTTTTCGATTTTAACCGGGCGCTGAAGAACCGGGCCTCGGCCTTGGGCAGACTGGGGCCGTAAGCGTTCGGCAATTCGTAAGCGTCTTTTCTGAAACCGTCTTCGCCGTATCCGAGGTTATAAAAGCCGCTGAAAGTCGAGACGAAATACGCGCCCTCCCCTTCGCTCTCCCCTTGGCCCTCCCCTTGGCTCTCCCCTTGGCCGCCCGTTTGGTCCGTCGGCGAATTGACGTTATAGTCGTCAATCTCGAATTGGCTTAGAACCAGCTCGGATTGGGCCAAAGCCAAACTATTTAACGAAAAAAAAACCAAAAGAGTCAAAAGAGCTATTTTTGTCATCGGGGATCCCTTATGGCCCGGGCCGCTGGCTTAACCGGCTGTGGCTGGCCAGGCGGTGGCTTGGCCGGCGGGGGCGCCGGTTAAGCCTTGCGGAGCGTCAGCAGATCGATCTCGTGCCAGGCGAAGAGCCGATACGGTAGGCCCACAGAGGCCAAGCCCCGACTGACGTTCAAATAACAGGGGTACTCGTCGTATAAGCCGCTGGAATAACGGTAAAAATAGGCGGCCAGGTTATCCTGGGAGTCCCAGGGTATCTGGTATTGGCCGCCGTGGGTGTGGCCGGCCAAGTAAAGGTCGAAGCCGGCCTGGCTGGCTTGGCGGTAGCCTTCGGGCCGATGGTTTAGGAGGAGGGAAAAGTCGCCGTTACGCCGGGACGGCCCGGCCAAGCGTTTGAAAGTTAAGACGTCCGGGTCGGTCTCAAGGCCTTGGCGCTTTCGGGCCGAGTAGAAGCCCATCCAGGATCCGGAGTTTTGATCGTCCAGGCCCACTATGGTTATCGGGGCCTCCTTGAGGCGGACGCGTTCCTCGACCAACATCCTGAGGCCGTTGCCGTTCAAGAGCTTAGTAACCGATTGGGCCCCGGCGTAGTGGTCGTGGTTGCCCAAAACGGCGAAGACGCCATGGGGGACGCCTTCGAGAATCCTTAGCGGATCCCGATATAGACGGGCGTTCTCCGGATCCCGGTCCACCAGATCCCCGGTAATGACCACCAAATCCGGCTTTTCGGACGTGGCGACCTCGAGGGTGGCCCCGAGTTCCGAGGAAGAGGACCACATGCCTAAGTGGAGGTCGGTCAGATGGCAAATCTTGAAACCGTCCAGATCGCCCGGAAGGCCGGGAAACGACAGAACCTTGCGGTTGACGTTGGGCTTGGCCGTCTGGGCCAAGACCCCGAAGCCGCACAGCCCGGCGTAGGCCAAAAGACTGGCCGCGCCGGCTTTTTTTAGGAAGCCCCGCCGTCCCGGGTCGGCCAGGCCGACCCCGCCCGGACCGGATGGCCCAGTTTTGGTTTGCCCCGCCTTGGCTTGCCCGGTTTTGGCTTGGCCCGCCTTGGCTGGCCCAGTTTTTGCTTGCCCAGTTTTGGCAAGCGCAACCTTGGCCTGGTCCGCCGGGCCTGGGGAGGGATCGGACAATTTTTCCCCGGCCTGGCCGGTCTTGGGCAACTCTTCCCACTGCTTGCCTTCCCCGGACTTGAGAACCTTGATCTTGTAATCCTCGGCCGGGTCCGGGTATTGGGCGGCTTTGTTCGCCCCGGGCGATTGGCCCCAAATATTGCCTTCCTTTAGCAACCGTTCCCAGGCCTGGGTTCCACTGGGCGGGACCTTTTTGGCCCCGCCGGAACTGGCCTTATCTTTCCAAAAGCGCTTGGGGCCATAGAGAATCCAAACAATGGCCCGGTAAAGGAACCAAACGGCCCCCACCGCCGCTACCGGGATCATGAGGATTACGCAGCTCAGTTCCCAAGAGAGGGCCGGCCGGCCGACGAAGACCCACCAAGCCCCGTCCATGTTTTTGGAATAGAAGAGATAGACGCAGACGGCCCAGAGGAGGTTAAAGAAAAGGAAGGCGAATTTGATGCCCAGCTTGGCCGGCCTCGATTGGAAAAACTTAAGGCTGATGGCCAAAGTTACCAGCTGGGCCAGAAAACAGATCCCGATTAGATAAAGCCAAAATCTCATGCCCCAATGATACCCCAATTTCGCCGATAAAAGTACCCCGCCGCTCGCCCGGCCGTAAAGCCGGCCGCCAAGCCGACCGCCGGGCGGGTGCCAAGCACGGAAGGTGGTCCCTTGGCCAGGCGGACTGGGCCAGGTTGGCTGAGCCAGACGGGCTGGGTCAGTGTGGCAAAAGTTAGGCTAAAATGGGGTACTTAATGTTTTTTTAGTTGATTAATCCTATCAAGTTCCTTTTTGATTTCTAAAATTCTCATGACCTGGCCGGGTTTGGTATCCGGCGGAAGGCCTATTTTACATAAAAAGTCGTTACGGATGTTTTTAAAGAAATCTTGTCGGTCCAAGGGTTGGCAATCTTGTCCGTTTGACTTGGAAACGTTCTTCTTGATTCTGGATTCGCTCACGATTAACCCTCCAAAGGCGTCTCTTTAACATGTGTTTGGGGACGTAAACATTGGGCCCCTTTGGCGCCAATTATTTGCCGCCGGCTTTGGCCGGTTAATCAAATTGCAAGAATTATACCACATTTCGTCAAAATTGGAAAAAATGGCGCGGTTTTGGCCGTGATTCGCCGCCAACCAAATGGTTACGGCCGTCACCCCGCCGGCCGGAATGAAGGCGATTTGGGGGTCGGGCGGCCAGACGGCAAGGCGTTCAGGGGATCAGGCGAGGGGCCGGGAAGGCCTTCGGGCCGATAAGCGGTCAGGGGGCTCAGGCGAGCGGACGGGAAGGCCTTAGGGCCGATAAGCGGATAGGGGGCTCAGGCGGTCAGATTAGTTTGTCGAGGGCCTCCTTGAGGCGCTCGAGGGCGGTGGCCGGTTCCAGGCCCAAGAGGCCCGAGAGGGCCAACTCGGCCAAAAATGCCTTGCCCAGGGCCTCGGTAAAGGCCGCCGGGCCCTTTTGGGCGACAAAGTTGGAGAGCGCCAGGGCGGCTTTTTTGTCCCAGGCCCGGGGTTTGGGCGGCTCGAGATCCCAGTCCAGGCCGTAGACCCCCACCCCGCCCCGGCCCACGGCCAGAAGGTGGGTGCCGTCTTCGGCGAAACCCAAGTATCGGAGCGGACCGGCTTCCACCCGCCGGAGGGGCAAAAATGCGCCCCGTCCCGGCTCTGGGGCCAGTCCCAAGAGTAGGCGCCCATCGGCCAGGGAGACGGCCAGGAGCCGGGCGTCGTGGCTTATGGCCAAGGCCAGCGCCGGGGCGCCCAGATCGCCGGGCTCGAAGGCCCAGTCGGTGTCGAAGAGCGGATGGAAGGTCAGGCCGCCCTGGTGGGCCGACAGTAGGTAGCGGTTGAAGGGATCCGACAGGAGGGCCGAAAGCTGCCTGGCTTCCTGGCCCGGGCCGGTCATGGGCAGGGCCCTGACCGGCCCGGTGATTTTGTCGGCCGGGAGCCGGTATTCCACGTAGCCGTCGCTGGCCGAAAGAAGCCGGCAGTTGGGGGTCAGGGCCAAGGCCGAAAGGGGACGTTCGGAGAGCTTTTTTACCAAAAGGGGCGTCCCTTTGTCTAAATAACCGTGGGAAGTGTCCCAACATTTAAGCTCGCCGTCGTCGCCGGCGGTGAAAAGCCTTCGGCCGTCGGGCCGGAAGCGGGCCCGGCGGCCGGCCCCGGAGTGGGCCAAGGCCTGCCCGGCCCCGGCCCCGGTAATGGGGTTGAAGAGCCAGAGATGGCCGTCCTCGGTCAGGGCGGCGGCGATGCCGGCGCCGGGGGAGAGATCCACCGAGACCGGGGCCGAGGACAGCCGCACTTCGACCGTGCCCGGGGCCAGGCCGTCGGGGTTTTTGACGAAGCGGAGGGTCTTGCCGTCGGCCAGGACCAAAACGCCGCCCTTGTAGTCGGCCACCTCGCAGATCGAGCCCCCGGCCGAGCTTCCGGCCGAGGCGCCGCCCGAGCTTACGGCCAGGGCCCCGGCGGGGAGGCGCTCTTCCAAAACGTCTTTGAGCTCGCCCCTGGAGAGCCGGCCGTAGAGGGAGCGCCAAAGGGCGTCCAGCTCGGCCGAACGGGCCCGGAGGCGCAGGTTGCGGGCCTCTTTCAGGGCGGCCAGGGCCCCGGCCTCGTCGGAGGCCTCCAGGGCCGAGGCGGCCTTGGCCAACAGGGGCGGCAGGAGCTTTTCGGCCGTTTCCAGGGCCGGCTTGGCGGCGATCATCGAAAGTCTGGGGTGGGCGGAGCGGGCCCTCTCGGCCAAGCCCGGGTTCATCACCCGGCGCTCGTGGATTTCCCTGAGCCTTCTGGCCTCGTAGGACATGGCCGGGCCCGAGTAGGAATCCAGGGCGGCTTTGGCCTCGGCCAGATAGCCCAAGTCCAGATAGGCCCCGGCCAGGGCCAGCGGGAGTTCCGGGACCGCCTTGCCGGCGGCCATCCGCGACAGATCGTCGAGGGAGGCGTTAAAGGCTTCGGGGGAGAGGGCTTTGCGGTGAAAGCGGTGGAGGGCCAAGTTATGGAAGGCCCAGAGGTGGGCGGGATCTTCCCGCAGGGCCTGTCGCCACAGTTTTTCGGCCTCCTCCGGCCGGCCGAGATCCAGTAGCGAGACGGCCCGGTTGTTTAGGTTGTCGGCCGAGTCGTGGGTGGTGAAGGGTTTGGGCCTGGGGTAGTCCGTCCCCAAAAGGTCCCCATACAGGGCGGTCAGGGCGGCGGACATGTCCGAGGCCTTGGCGTACCTCCGGTCGGGGTCGGTCGAAAGGGCCCGCCGCAAAAAATCTTTAACCGGCTCGGGCGGCTCGGTGACCGGCTTGGTCGAGGCCAGGTACTGCTCGAAGGCCACCCCGACCGAACCTCCGTACTCCCAGGGCCGCTGGCCCAAAAATAGCTCCAGCAAGGTTAAGGCCAGGGCCCAAAGATCGAAGCCCACCGCCGGAAGGCCCCGTTCCGAGGCCTCCGGGGACATGTATT
>JAIRNQ010000122.1 GCA_031257955.1 Deltaproteobacteria bacterium
GATCGTCCAGCCGAGAAAAGGCCTCGCCCATGTCTTTCTCCTTTTTCATTGGCCGTCGCCGTTCGGGCGGCGGCCCTTTTCGGCCAGGACGCCGGCCAAGATCTCCGGGGAGAGTTTCCCGGCCAGGACGGCCCGGCGGACGGCCCGTTCCAGGGGCTGGCCCCGGGTCTGGACCAAGTTTTCGATTTCCAGCGACAGAAGGTGTATCGGGACGGTCAAAAGGCGCGAACGGGCCTCCCCGTCAAGAACCAAATACTCCCTTACGGCCTGGCGACCGCCGCCCGGGGAGGGGTAGAGCCTTTGCTGGACTATGACCCTTATGGCCGAAAGAAACATGGAAACGACCGAGGCCCATTCCTTTTGGTTAAAAACGCTTATGAGACGCCCGACCGTGTCGGCCACGCTCCGGGTATGGAGGGTGGTGTAGGCGGTCACGCCTATCTCCGCCGCCTCGAGGACCCCCCGGATGGTCTGGGGATCCCTGGATTCGCCGATCAAAACCACGTCGGCCGCCCGGCGGGTCAGATTTCTGGCCGCTTCGGCAAAGGAACCCACGTGCCTGGGGATCTCCGACTGCTCGACCGGCGCCTTGCGGCCGGGGACGGAGACCAGATCGCACTCTATGGGCGACTCAAAGGTGGCTATGTGCCTGGGGCAAGTCTCGGAGAGCCGGCGAAGAATGGAGGCCAAAAGGGTGGTTTTGCCGCTGCCCATGACCCCGGTAACCGCCACCAGTCCGTTGGCCGGAAAAAGGGCGGCGAACAGTTCCGGCTCAATGCCCAGACTTTCCGGGGAAGGCGGCAGTTCCGGCAAGAGCCTCAAGGTCACGGTCAGTCCGGTGGTCCAGCCGTCGGCCACGGCCGTGGCGTTTCCCCTGAAGCGGATCTTGTCGAAGCGTCCCTGGCTCAGCTCGCAGCCAAAGTCCAGTTCCACCCCGCTCCCGACCATGGAAGCGGCCGCCTCGTTGCGGCTGAGGCGGTTTAAGAGGGCGGTCAGTTCGGTTATGGGAACGCTGCCCTCGCCCACCCGCTCCCAAATCCCGGACACCCGCATCCAGGGCCCGTCAGAACTGGTAAAGACCAAATCCGACATGCCCCGTTTCCGGCCCCAGGCCATCAGCGACAGCAGATCTTCCATGGCCCAGTCCCTGCCGGATCTTTGCGGCCAATCGAACTCCCCTTCGGCCTTCGGCCGGTCAGGCCGAATTGGCCCGCCGCTGGCCGTCAAGCCCTCGAAGGACTCGTCGAAGGCCCCGTAACGGGCCCCGTCCGGGCCTTGGCCTTCGGGCGGGGCCGATATCCAACTCTTGGTTTCTTTGGCCATCTCACTTCCTTTCCCCGATCGGGGCTTTCCCGACTGGCTAGGCTCGCCGGGCGGGGCCGACGGGACGCTCACTTACCGGCCCGGTCCGGGGCCACGAAGCCCTCTTGGCCAACCAGTTGGTAGAGGGTTTTTTTAAAGACGATTTCGCTTTCCTTGACCTCAAGATCCGTTATGGTTTCTTGGGTTCCGGACTCCCGGGCATAACGCTCAAAGACCAAGCGTTTAAAAATCATCATGCCCACGTAATCCCGAGTTAAGGCGGCCACGTTGGAATCGAAGAGCCGATTGGCCTGTTCCACCCCCATCTTCCAGCCCCGGTCGATCTCTTTCTTCCAAGATTTGAGCTCGGTGGCGCCCTTGGGACGGAGGGCTTCGTGGACGGCGGCCGGACCTTGGGGCAGTACCATCAGATAGTGGCGCCAGTCGGGAGGAATCCCGGAGAGGCGGGCTTTTTCGACAAGGCTGTAGCTTCCGTCCTGGCCCAGGGCCGACCGATCCCCCGAGAGGCGTATGGCCTCCCCGGCCGAGGCGGCCACCGGAGGTATCAAATAAAGTTTGCCGTTGTCGGTTACCAGGCGGGCGAAGTCGAACAGTTCGTCCAGAAACTTTTCCCTGGGCCCGACGATTTCTTTCAAAATCCTTTCGTAGCGCCACCTGGCCCCGGCCTGGATGGCCGATCCCAAGGCCGCTTCCCTCAGGGCCCTCTCCCTAAGCGGCCCGCTTTGCACCTCGCCCCCTTGGGCCCCGAAGCGCCCCGCCCTCAGCTCCTTAAGCTCTTCCGGTCCGCCCTTGGCCGGCCCGGACCCGGCCGGGCCAACGCCGGCAGGGTCAGGCTTATCTACGGCCGGGTCTTTGTCCGCCTGGCTGGCCGCGACCGGTCGAAGCACTTGGGGGCGAGTTAGCGAAGTTTCCAAAACTTCCGTCCCGGCCAGTCCCGTCCCGGCCGGTCCATTACCGGCCGTTTTTGGCTCGTCCAGTCCCGTTTCGGGGCCATTGCCGCCCGCTTGCCGCCCGTCCGCGGATTGGGTCCAGGGCCGGGCTTCCCCCGCCCCCGGAACCGCGCCGACTTGGGCCCATACCGAAGGCGTTACCTTTAGGGCGGCGTTCAATAGAAGGGTCAAGGTCGCGGCCAAGAGAAAACTTTTGTTTAAAGTTCTCATCCGCCCACCTCCGAGGCCGAGAGGACCAACCGGCGGTTAACCGTGTCCACCCAGAGGGAGGCCCGATCTTTTTTGAGCTGCCGGTTGAGATCGCTTATGAGCCACAAAATCGAACGCCCCTGGCCGGAAGGGACGATGGTCACCCTCAGCTCCCCGGCCCGGGCGTTTTTGACCGAAAGGCCATAGCCCATGGCCTTGGAAAGGGCCAGGGCCGCCTCCGAGGCCGGGCCCTCGAAGACCCCGTCCAGGGCGAAGCTTTTGCCGAGCTTGAGTTCCTCCGGACCGCTTAAGGGAAAGCTGGACAGGGGCCCGTTCATCCTCTCGGCCATGATGGCCATCGAGGCCCTACCCAAAGCCGACAGGGCCGGATCCTCCGGGCCCCCGGTCCTGGCCGTCCGGCAACCGGAAAAAATGATTAAAATGGCCAAGGCTAAGCCCAGCGGCCAGAGATAACCCGTAAGCCTTTTCGCTCCCGGGGCCCGCGTTTGAACCGGCCCGAAGCTTTTCCGGGCCATTTCGCCGCTCCCGGCCCTTTCGCCGACACCGACTCTTTCGCCGCTCCCGGCCCTTTCGCCGACACCGACTCTTTCGCCGGTCCCGGCCCTT
>JAIRNQ010000133.1 GCA_031257955.1 Deltaproteobacteria bacterium
CAGGGCCGGCCGGCTGGTAGCCGTGGCCGGGACCTCCGACTCCCCTTCCCCGCCTCCCTTCGATCCGGAACTCTTCGCCTCGGCCGACTGGGCGGACCAGCCGGTCCATGGGATCGAGGGGCACCCCGGGCGGCTGATCGCCCCGCTGTGGCTACCGGCGGCCCCCGAAATCGACCAAGCCCAGACGGTCTCGGCCGAAAACCAAACCAACCAAACCGGCCAAGCCAGTCCAGCCAGTCTGGTGGGTTTTGTGGCCGTGAGCGGGCACAACCGAGCCGACATCGACGCCCAGGTTGAGTTGGTTCGCCAAGGACTGGACATGTACCGGGTGGCCCTGGGCATCTCCCGACCCTTTCGGGTGACCCAGATGACCTCCCTGGCCGGGGTGACCCTTTTGGTCGTGTTCCTGTCGATCTGGATCGGCTCCCACTTGGCCGGCTCCCTGGCCGGCCCGGTGACCGAGCTGGTGGAGGGTACCAAAAAAGTGGCCAAGGGGGATCTGGACTACGTTTTAACCCCGGTCCACAAGAGCGGCGAGATGGCCCAGCTGGTCTCCGCCTTTAACCAAATGACTTCGGAACTGCGGGAGAGCTACACCGAACTCGATCGCCGCCGCCGCTTCGTCGAGACGGTCCTAAAGCAAGTTTCCTCGGGGGTTTTGGTGACCGATCTGGGGCGCAACGCCGTGGACTTAAACCAGGCCGGCCGAAACATTCTGGGTTTGGGGGATCTGCCCTTGGCCGAAGCCGAGGAAAGCCTGCTGCCGCTTTTGGGAAAACCCGGCACCCCCAGCAAGAGCCGCGACCACGTGTTTTTGGAGGTGGGGGACAAGACCTTGAGCCTGACCCTGAGCCGGACCAAGCTGCGGGGCGAAGACGGGGCCGAAATCGGCGATCTGATCACCTTCGACGACATCAGCGAGTTGGAAAAGGCCCAGCGCATGGCCGCTTGGCGGGAGGTGGCCAAACGCATCGCCCACGAGATCAAAAATCCCCTGACTCCCATCTCGCTTTCGGCCCAAAGGTTAAAGCGACGTTTCGGCGATCAGTTGGAGACGGGAAACGACAGGGAGATCTTCGAGGAATGCACCTCGGTCATAGTCAGGCAAGTGGAAAACATGCGCAAGCTGGTGGACGAGTTCTCCCAGTTCGCCAGGCTCCCGGAGATAAACCCCAAGCCGGCCGACTTCGTCAAAGTCATCGCCGACAGCCTGTCGCTTTTCCGCTCGGCCCATTCCGGTCTGGAGTTTAACCTGGAAGTCCTCAAGGCCCCGGGGATATTCGCCTTCGACCCAGAGCAGATCGGGCGGGTGGTCACCAATCTTTTGGCCAACTCGGCCGCCGCCACCAACGGCCAGGGCAAGATCGATCTGACCATAGACGTGGACGATCTGGCCGGGGTGAGCCTGACCGTTTCCGACAACGGCCCGGGCCTCCCTCCCGAGGTGAGGGATCGGATCTTTGAACCCTACGTGACCTCCGGCCAGGGCGAGGGCAAGGGCCTGGGCTTGGCCATCGTCAACACCATCGTCCGGGATCACGAAGGCTTCATAAGGGTAACCGACAACCAGCCAAAGGGTACCAGCTTTATCGTGACCATCCCCTACCGCGTGTGGTCATAAGCCCACACGCGGTAAAGTTTGGGACCCACCCCACTCCATGTCCTTACCCCATTTGGGTTTTTGATTACCGTCACATCAATGCGCTTTAGTCTCGGGCTTTCAATCCCAAATAATCATACCCCTCGCGGGTTCCAACCAACGCCCCATTTGAGTATCGCCACCTGGCCCTTATACGCCTCTCAAGGCGCCTGAGAGGCCATTCCGGCGATGGGGGGGTATAGTCACCCAGGCTCGAGCCCAGGGAGGCCGTGGCGGGCGCCTCAGACCGACTGAGAGGCCATTCCGGCGATGGGGGTGGGCTTAACCGTGGACGGCCTTGGCGGCCGACTCCAGGGCGGCCGAGAGGGCTTTGGGGCGACAGAGGGTGGTCCAGCCGATGGCCATGACCCCTTCGACCGTTTTGGGAGGATCCGTGGACATGTCGCAAATGACCGGGACGACGAAGCGGCCCAGGGTTTTGGCCATGGCCAAAGCCTCCGCGGCGTACATGGCCAGGAACTTGTCTTTGGGCCTGGCGGCCGTCTTACAAGAAACCATGAACAGCTGGGCCCGGGAATTGGCCGCCAAAACGTCCCGCTCGGTCAGGTAGCGGTCGCTTCCGGGGCTGGAGACCTCCACCCCGCAAGAGACGTCCCAGGCCACCCGGCCGGAATGGTTCAGGGCGTCCACGGCCTTGGCCGCCAGTTTTTCGTACCAAAAGCCGCCCAGGAGATCCAACGTTCCCGCCCCCCGACCGCCTTCGGCCGGCCAGCCAAAGCGCCACAATCGGCTGACTCGATCAATCAACACGAGGCCAAAGCCGTCCAATTCCAGATCCCGGCGTCGCAAGTCGCCGGCCAGGCCCCGATCTAAGGCCAGGTTCATGAACCGCAGGAGCTTTTGGTAAGGCAAATCATTGTTCCAATCCGGGGAATGGTTGCCCCAGCCGTAATCCGTCACCTGGGTCTCCACGGTAAAATCCAGTCTGGCTTTCAAGCTTAGGCCCCTGACCGGCATGGTCTCTCCGGTTTTGTCCAGGCGCCGTATAGTTTCCCGCTCAATGGCCCAGGCCGGGACGCCGTGGTTCTTGGCCCACAGGCCCAAGGCCATGCCCTGGGGTTTGGTGCCCGGGGTGACGTTAACCGTGGCCCGCCCGGCCAGCTCGGCCGGAAGGTGGGCGTGGAGGTTGGCGGCCAGGTAGTCGGTGGGCAAAAGCTGGACCTTCCGCAAGCCCAGTTCCCTGGCCCTTTCGGCGTAAACGGTGGCCATGTGGGCCACCCACTCGTCTTCTGGGGTATAGGCCAAAACCACCTGGGGCAGGTTGTGACCTACTATGGCCAGCAAGGTGGCGTCGCTCAACCGTCCCATGGCCGTTATCAGGGTGGGCCAGGGGGCCAAATTCAATTCCGGGCGTTTGAAGGGCGCGTGCCTCTGAATTGTTTTGGGCCGGGCGAAGATCTCGGCCAGGCTTTCCCTGGCCGACTCGGTCAGGCGGTCCCCGTCCCAG
>JAIRNQ010000165.1 GCA_031257955.1 Deltaproteobacteria bacterium
AGACCCCTTCCGGCGCGACTGGGCCGACCAAGGCCGCGTCAAATTCTCCCGGACCGGCCAAGGCCGCTTCAAATTCTCCCGGGGCGGCCAAGGCCGCCCCGAATGCCCCCTCCCCACCCAAAAAACGCGACACCCCGCCGGCCCCGGCCTCAAGATCCGACGGCTTGGCCCAGATCTATGCCCTCTACGTCGACGATCGGGGTACCTATACCGAAATCACCGCCTACCTGGATCGGGTCACCCCCTATCTTTACAACCTCCTCCCGCCCAGCCGGGAAGGCGGCCTCTTTAGGGTCTACGTGGATTTTAAAGAAACCCGACTTTCCCAAAAGCCGATCAAAGCCCCTTCCAAGCTCACCTCCCTGGTCAGGACCCTCAAGGCCAACCAGTTAAACGGGGACACCGTCCGCCTGGTGGCCGACCTTCCGGCCGCCCATCCCTACGTGCCCATTTTTCTCGATAACCCGCCCCGGATGATCGTCCGGGTAGCCGACTCCATCGACCGCCTCCCGCCGGTCGAACCCGAGGATCCCCCCACCCCCAGGGTATTGGCCAAAGACAAGCCCAAAACCAGTCAGCCCAAAGCCGCCGCCCCCAAACCGGTGGCCCAAAAGCCCGCCAAAGGCCCCCGCGACTCCATGGCCAGGCAACTGGGCCTGGGCATCCGCCTGGTGGCCATAGACGCCGGGCATGGCGGCAAGGACGGCGGGGCGGCCGGAAACGGCCTTAAGGAAAAGGACATAACCCTTAAAGCCTCCAAAATGCTGGCCCAAAAACTTCGCTCCCGCCTGGGCCTGGAAGTGGTCATGACCCGGGAGACGGATAAATTCGTGACCCTGGATCGACGGACCAAAACCACCCGAGACCGAAAAGCCGACCTCTTAATCTCCGTTCACGTCAACGCCAACGATCTGCCCAAAGTGGAAGGCTTTGAGAGCTACATACTTAACTTCTCCACCGATCCCTCGGCCCAGGCCGTGGCCGCCCGGGAAAACGCCTCCTCGGGCAAGACCATGAGCGAGATGGGCGATCTGGTCGAAAAGATTGCCAAAAACACCAAGGTGGCCGAGTCTCGAGTGCTGGCCAAATCCCTCCACGCCGGGGCCCTGGCTTCCCTGCGCAGCCAATTTAAAATCCGCGATCTGGGCGTCAAGGAAGCCGTCTTCCTGGTTCTGGCCAACGTCGACGTCCCGGCCGTCCTCCTGGAAATCGGCTTTATCACTAACAAAAAAGAAGCCGAACTCCTAGCCCAAGACGCCTACCTGGAACTCCTAACCGACGGACTCTGCCAAGGCCTCAAAAACTACCTCGACGGCCTCCGCTGACCACTGCGGGCCCCCTGGCCCCGCCCTTTCTCAGCCGGGCCAACGCCAACCCTCCAGCAAAAGTCCCACCACCGACGCCCTCCACCGCTTTCACCGCCCTTCCCCAGCCGGGGCACCACCAACCCTCCAGCAAAAGTCCCACCACCGACGCCCTCCACCGGGGGCCTTGGCCCTCAAGGCCCAGGACCAGGCCGGGGCCCAAATTTGACCCGGCAACGGCGACTTGGAATTGGGACTGGACTACCACCCTGGCCCGCTTGGCGCCGGATTGCGGCAAATTGGGTTGGAAGAGCTGAACGTAACTTTATATTTTAAAGAGTAAAATATTAAAACGTTGGTTGGGATGGGTGGCCATATCGCTCCTGGTTACGGGAATTTGGGCGGCCAACCGAGTCGTTAAATCATAAACAGAAACCGGACAATTAACATTTACTTTCCGGAAGTAAATCAAATGCGTTTGTCAATGGGGTTAAACTTGCCTGGCAATTTTGTTATACTATAGTCAACCGGCGGAATAAACCGCCGTGCATCATATAGGCGAGCCCAGCTCGCGGCATCGATTCCGCCAGAACCCTGGTTTATCTACTAACCTTGATTAAATACCGGTATTCGCCCCGATCGTGGCCAGGTCGGGGCGCTTTTATTTTAAATTATGTGAGTTTAATCTGCTGAACTTTAGATTAGATTATAAATATATATATTTTTAGTCAATATTACTATCTCTTTAGTTAATCTTTCAAGTGATTTAGTCAGCGTAAAATTAGACGATAGTAGTGTACTACCCTGGACATAATCTTTGGGATGATACCAGGGGCACGGAGAAGCTCGGTAAGTTTTGAAAGCTACCGGTAAGCTTGGTAAAGTATTGGAAATTCTTGAACGTAACTGGAAGGGCCTCTGGGTGTTCCCCGGGGTGGCCACCTGGGTGGAACAGGAGGAGAGGCGCGCACCTGGAAGGCTCGTGGATGCCCCTGAGAGCCTCGCAGAGGCCTGGGTAGAGACGAGTAGCTATAAGGATGGCGGGAAGGCTGGCGAAGGCCACTGGGAGGCTCTGAGAGAGGCTGGGAGGCCTGGGTGGGAATATATGAACCAGTAAGGGTCGTGAATGGCCTTGTGGGCAAGATTATGAGCCAGAAAGGATCCTGAATAGCCATGGGGACAAGATTATGAGCCAGGATGGTGCCTGAATAGCCATGGAGATAAGATTATGAGCCAGGAAGGTGCCTGAATAGCCATGGAGATAAGATTA
>JAIRNQ010000186.1 GCA_031257955.1 Deltaproteobacteria bacterium
GCAAGGGCCAGCCGTATTAAACAACTTGGGTCGGTTTGTTGGCATTTTAATCTCGCAAAATATACCTAAACGATACCGATCGTCTGCGGCCAGAAATTTGAAAAGGAAGCGGGAGACGATATAGTTCCGGCTTCGGAAGGTTTTGCCCAGAATAGCTAAAAAAATGACTTGGCGCAACTCAACGCTCCAAGTATCCAAGTTACTCTCAAGTTTTTTAACCTTTTCAGCTTGCTTCTGGGATGATATCTACCTGGGCTATATCGCTTGCGGGCAATGGACATTCGATGGGGAAGGCGAAGGAGGCTGGGAGAATTTCTGTGAACGGATACGATGGGTGGGAGTTTGTAAAACTGGACCATTGTCAAATAGTTTGAGTTTTTGACATTAAAGCAGAAAGAAAACGTAAATTAGGATCATGTATTAATGTCAAAATTCGGCTAATAGACCCAATTCTGGCTGATAAAATAAATATTTTGGTATTATGAACTAAATCTTGACAGAGCGGAAAAGAGGGCGTATCATCCAAATTTAGGAATGATGAAGGAAGTTAATTATCTGTTTCGTTGTCAAAGACACCTATTGGAAAGATAGAAAGGTTTTTTGCCAAGTAGGAACGAGGAAGAAAGCTCAGCTTATGACTGGCTGAGCCCGAGGGTCTGTTGAGCCGGTTCCGCCCGACCGGGGGCGGTCGGGCGGAACAAGGGCGGTTGAAGACGGGGGCAAGGCAAATAGGGGGATGGCGGAAGACCGGACATGGCAGAAGGTGGGACATGGGGGACGACGGGGCACCGTGTTGTTTTTGAGGTGTTAAAGTCAATTATGACATGGTAGATGGAAAAGTAAGATTTGACTTTAGGACGAAAAGTGATACGAGTGTTGGAAGAGTAGTATGTATAAAAGTTGAATCGATGTCAAAAATGGGTAGAGGGAAATAATTCTTGACTCGGTTTGAAAATTGGAATATCGTAGATGAAACAGATGGGGTCAATATCATTATTTATGTATTAACGTTATAAACCCCGCATAAAGTAACAACTCGTCCGAGTGTCAAAATTAATGTATTAACGTCATAAACCCCGCGTAAAGTAACAACTCGTCCGAGTGTCAAATATATCAAGCCTTAGTTTAGTCTTTAATCGCGTATGATTTTGGGATAGAATTTTCGCTTCGTCGGAACTTACGGGCCATGCCCGAGGTGGCCGGCGGGGCTTAAGAGGAAGCCGATCGTGAACCCGAAGGCTGAAAGCGACCATGGCGGCCGCTTTCGGCCTTTTTTTGTTGGGCCAAGCCCAGTTTGCTGGATGAGAGCGGTGGAGAGACCGGATGTCGATAGGTCTTGAAAACAACCAAACGGCGAAACCGCTTGCGGCGGTTTTGACCGGGAACCGGACCGGGCGGCGGGCCGGTTCGGGACGGGGCTGTCAGGGCGGCTGTCAAAAGACGGACCGTTGGTTTGCCATTGGGCGAGGGAAGCGTTAGCGGGATTATTATGGCCAATCGGAAAATTCGAAGGCCGGGGTCCTCCCCGGCCTTTGCTTTTGACTAAAACATATGAGAGGAAAGCGCCATGGGAATTTCAATCGCGAGCGGGGAGGGGCCAAGCCCCGAAAGCTACAAGATCGTTTTGAAGGATCTGCGCCAAGTCTACAAGATTAGGGGCACCGATGGCGAGAGCCGGAGGGATTTTTTGGCCCTGGAAAACTTCAGCCTAAACGTGAAAGAGGGCGAGTTCGTTTCCATCGTCGGGCCCAGCGGTTGCGGCAAATCGACCCTCCTGGACATCATCGCCGGCCTGGCCAGGGCCGAGGGCGGCCAGATTTTCATCGACGGCAAGGCGGTTACCGGCCCGGCTTTGGACCGGGGCATCGTCATGCAGGGCTACGCCCTCTTTCCTTGGCGGACGGTAAGGCGAAACGTGGAGTTTGGGCTAGAGATGAAGGGGCTGTCGGCCAAAGACAGAAAGGAAGTCAGCCAGCGTTTCATCGAGCTCGTCAATCTGGAGGGTTTCGAGGATAGGTACCCCTATGAGCTATCCGGCGGCATGAAACAAAGGGTGGCCATAGCCAGGGCCTTGGCCACGACCCGGAGGTGCTTTTGATGGACGAACCCTTCGCCGCCGTGGACGCCCAGACCCGGGAGACCCTCCAGGACGAGCTGATGCGGATCTGGGAGAAAACCCACAAAACCATTTTGTTCGTGACCCACAGCATCGACGAGGCGGTGATTTTGGCCGATCGGGTGGTGGTCATGAGCTCCAATCCCGGAAACATCCGGACCATAATCGACATCGGCCTGTCCAGGCCCAGGACCAACCAGGAGATAAGGGTCAGCCCGGCTTTTGCCGAGATTAGGCAGACGGTTTGGGAGAATCTCCAGGGCTTGCCCGAAAAATCGGCGGCCGCCTTTAAGGGCGAAGACGAAGCCGAAGCCGAGGCCGTGGAGGAGAGCGAAAGGGAGGCCCCGACCGGGGGTGCCCTGGAGATCCCCTATCCCCGGGCCGAGGCCGAGGGCGAGCTTTTGGCCAGGCAGGCCTAATAATCCAACGGGATCCCTTTGGGGTTCCCGGCCAGGGGGCCCTACCGGTCCCTTGGAAAACAGGGAAAACAGCAAAAAATGGTGGTCATGCCTCACTCCTATTTCGCCGTAATCGGCGACAGCTTGACCGTGGCCGCCTTCATTCGCTATGGGGCCAACGAACTGGGTTGGAATCCCAAACTGGCCATAGTCACCGACGATCCGCCCGAGGAATTCAGGCCGTCCATAACCAGCCTCCTGACCGAGGGCCTCTCCGGCATCTTTACCCCCAGGGTAATCTTTGAGTACGACTCGCATCGCATCCGCCAGGCCCTCAAAGAACAGCCCCTCCAGGTCATCCTGGCCAGTTCCCTGGAAAAGTACATATCCAAGACCGAAAACGAAGCCCACCAGTTAAGCGTGTCTTACCCGGTCTACGATCGGCTGGTGGTAGAGCGCAGTTTCGTGGGCTACCGCGGGGGCATGAGGATGCTTGAAGACATGTCCCACAACTTCGCCGGGCCCTCTTGATCCTCCCGTCAAGCCGGGCCCTCGCCCCTCCTCGATTTTCCCCGACCGGGGAGGGGCCCCCAATCAAAAGACGTATGGTTTAAGGACTTAACTGTCGGCAAACCTCCAGTCTTTCAACCACCCGTAAATATACTTGGCGTTAAACGTTCAAGCGTTAAACGACTCCAAGAAACACATAAATAATAGGTCAATCGCCATGGATAACGATAAACTCAAAAACCATCCCTGCTTTGGGACTTCCTGCCAGCCAATGACCGGCCGGATACATTTGCCCGTGGCCAAGGATTGCAACATCTTTTGCCGTTTCTGCTCGAGGGGTCAGACGGATTACCTTACCCGACCAGGGCAGGCGGCCAAGGTCATCGCCCCGGACGAGGCCCTAAGCGTGGTCGAAACGGCCCTAACCCTCTGCCCCGAGCTTAAGGTCGTGGGCGTGGCCGGACCCGGCGATCCGCTGGCCACGGACCATGCACTCGATACCCTGATAATGGTCAGGGAGCGCCACCCCGAACTCATCACTTGCCTTTCCACCAACGGATTGGCGCTGGCCCAAAACATTGAACGGGTTATGGCCGCCGGGGTAGAGACCATAACGGTCACGGTTAACGCCGTCCATCCAAGCCTTCTGGAAAAGCTAAACCGGGGGGTCATTCTCCAGGGCCGCTTCGTCGGGGGCCAAGAGGGGGCCAAGATCCTCATAGCCCGCCAGGAAGAGGGCCTCAGGCTGGCCCACCGGAACCACATGGTCATCAAGGTTAACTTGGTTTTGGTTCCGGGAATAAACGACTCACACGTGGCCGAGGTGGCCAAAACGGTTAAGTCCTGGGGGGCGGATCTGTTAAACATAATCCCCCTCATACCGGCCCGCGACTTGGCCCTGGCCCCGGAACCGACCGATCAAGAGAAAGATCTGGCCATCAAGGCCGCCGAAAAGTACCTACCCGTCAAACGCAACTGCCGCCGGTGCCGGGCCGACGCCTGCGGCATCCCGGGCCTGACCGATTATTCCCGTCAGCTCTATGGCGAACTGGGTCCGGCCGAAACCTTCTCCCACGGCTAAGCCGTAAAGTATTTGCCCTCCGGGGCTCAACGACTTCTTCCGCCAGCTCAACGATAAACCGGTTCCGGCCGAAACTTCCTTCCACCGGCTCTAGGCGAGCCGGTTCCGGCCGAAACCATCTCCCACGGCTAAGCCGAAAAGGAGGCACCCTTTGCCCAAAGCCACAAAAACACAATCACCCCTCGCGCCCCCCGAGGCGGCGGTCGACAAAAAACCCAAGGTTACCTCCAAGTCTACCTTGATTCCCAAGGTCGCCACGGCTACCCCCAAGGTCTCCAAGTGCGGCCAGGCTGGCCCCAAGCCCGGTCGGTGCGGCCAGGCTTCCAAATGCGCCAAGGCCACCAAGGCGACCGGGGCTTCCGAGTCGGCCCCCACTATCGCCAAGGCCGCCAAGGCACCAGCGCCGGAGGCGGGGCCCAAGGCCGCTCCGGTGGTGACTCCGACGGTTACGTCGACGCCCAAAAGCTCGCCGCCCAGGAAGACCCGTAACCTCTACAAGCCCGAACGCTTGGCCGTGGCCTCGGAAACCGGCGAGAACGTGGACGCCTGTTTCGGCCGGGTTGAAAACTTCCGCATCTACGGCTTGGTTAACGAAGGCGACTCTCAGCGCTACGAGCTTTTGGAAATACGCCCGGGCCCCCACCCCTGTCAGGACAAGAAACACGATCAGGCCATCCTGACTGAAACGGCAGAGCTTTTGGGCGACTGCGGCTTGGTCCTGGCCGGAAAGATCGGCCCCGGGGCAACCCAGGCCCTCTCCGAACGGGGAATACTGGGCTTGGCGGCCCACCTCTCGATTGAAGAGGCCCTGAGAAAGCTCGTTGCCAAGTAAAAGCGAGCCCCGGAATCCTCGAGCCCAGTAGCCAAGCCTATAAGCAAATCGACGGCCAAAACACAAGCGACGCCGATAAGCCAAGCGGTGCCGATAACCCAAGCTGCGCCCATCGCCCAAGCTGCCCCAAAACCCAAGCGGTGCCCAAAGCGCAAGCGGTGCCCAAAACCCAAGCGGCGACCAAAACGCGAGCGGCGCCCATAATCCAAGGGGCATCCAAAACGCGAGCGGTGCCCAAAACGGGAGCGGCGCCCATAATCCAAGGGGCATCCAAAACGGGAGCGACGCCCGGATTAACGACGTCAAGGAACCAGCATGACTGAGATAGAGCTAACCGGTGAAAGCTTCGGGGCCGATCCCAATCGATCCCTGGCCGCCCAGGCCACCGCCCTCCTGGCGCCACGGAAGCCAAGCGTTTCCACGAGCGGATCATGAGTTGGTATGGAATAATCGCCTTCCTGGTTCTGTGGCAAGTCGCGCCCTATGTGGGCTTGGCCGACGGTAGGTTTATTCCCCCTCTGTCGGTGGTCATAATCGACGCCCTTAAACTGGTAGGGAACGGCCAGATCTTTATCCACGCCGCCACCAGTACTCAGCGCGTTCTGTTGGGCCTCATCGCCGCCATAGTCGTGGCCATCCCCTCGGCGGTGGTCTTGGCCGGCTGGTTCCCCCGGCTGACCAAGTTCATGGGCCCACTCCTCCAGCTTTTGGGGAACATCAACCCCTTCGCCCTGTTTCCCCTGTTCATACTCCTCTTCGGGGTCGGGGAGTTGGCCAAGTTCGCCATTATGTTTTGGTCGAGCCTCTTTCCCATCCTAAACACCACCATTGGCGGGGTCCAGAACATCGAGCCCATACTCCTTAAAACGGCCCGCTCCATGGGGGCGACCAAGGCGGTGATATTTCGTAAAGTGGTGTTGCCCGGGGCCTTGCCCTCGATCTTTACCGGCTTGCGAATGGGGGCGACCACGGCCTTTCTCTTCCTCATCGCCGCCGAGATGCTCTCGGCCAGCGCCGGGATGGGTTGGCTCATCCACAACAGTTCCATGAACAACTACATCCCCCGCATCTCCGTTAGCGTGGTTGGGATTGCCCTCTTGGGGATGCTGATAAGCCTACTCATAAACAAGCTCGAGTCGTTCTTCCTGGACTTCAAAGAAGAAGCCAAGGTATAGTGACGACATTGGCTAAAGAATAATAAATAACCCATTTAAGATTTTGAGGAATTACTAAAAATTCCACGTGGAACTTTTATGAAAGCCACCAAAGAAGCTATATCGGAATTGTTTTATCGGTCCGGTGCCATCGTCCTGTTTATTCTCTGTGGCAACTGGGCTGCTCCACGGGCCTTCTGCCCAGAACCTTCGTGGCCTCGCCGGTAACCATCGTGGAAACCCTTTGGCAGTACTTAAACGATGGCTCGCTTTATAAACACTCCAGCGTTTCCATACTCCGGGCTTTCTACGGCTTTATCCTGGCCGCGACCGTGGCCGTCCCCTTGGGATTCATGCTGGGAGGTTGGTTTAAGAACTTCGAGAGGGTCTTCAATCCCCTCTTAGTTTTTTTGGGGCAGTTTAACCCCTTCGCCCTTTTTTCGGTATTTCTTCTCCTCTTTGGCATAGGCGAGTTTTCCAAGGTGGCCATGATTTTTTGGGTGGCCATCTGGCCCATCCTCCTGAACGCCACTTTGGGCGTGAAATCCGTTGCCCCCTTGCTCATAAAACTGGCCCGCTCCATGGGCATGGGCAAGCCTGGCCTTTTACTAAAAATCGTTATCCCCTCGTCCTCGGCCTTTCTCTTCAACGGCCTGCGCATGGCCGCCGGCACGTCTTTTTTTATGCTAATTCCGGCCGAGATGATGGGGGCCTCCCGTGGCCTGGGCTGGCTGATAATCAACGCCCAGATAAATTACCAGATCCCCAAGCTATACGCCGGCACGGCCGTAATCGTCGTCTTCGGGATCGTCATCGATAAGTTTTTTAAGTTTCTCGAAAAGTTCGTGGTCGGCTGGAAAGAAGCCCAAGTCATTTAGCCTTGGCCACTTTCGTTGCCACCTCCCCCTGGAGATCGGAATAGCAATGTCAAACGCCACCGCGGCCGCAACCGCCCTGGCCATTTAGGTTCTTCCCTGGAGATCGGAATAGCCATGCCAAAAGCCACCTCCACCGCCTTGGGCCTTACCCAACCCGGTCGCTTGGCCGACGGGACACAGCGCGCCCCGTCCCGGCGGGGCTTCCGGGACCGCCTAGCCGGCTTGTCCCGCAAGTATTGGCTCCTGGTAGCCGCCCTGGCCCGTTGGGAGATTGTGGCTAAGCTAAAGCTTATCGATGAAGCCTTCGTCCCCAGTTTCTTCCAAACCCTGCCCGTCACCCGGGAACTTTGGGAGCGGGCCTTTCTCTTCACCCACGTTATGGTCTCCCTCTCGCGGGTCCTGATAGCCCTTCTCTTGGCCCTGGTCCTGGCCGTCCCCTTGGGCTACGTATTTGGAAGGCTCTTGCCTAAACTGGCCAAAACGCTTGAGCCTCTTTTGCGGGTCTTTGGCCTGATTAACCCTTATTGCCTGTTTCCGCTTTTCGTGGTGTTCTTCGGCGCCGGCGAGACGCCCAAGATAGCCGTACTGCTTGGGTTTCCCTCTGGCCGATATTTTTTTCGACCCTGGCCGGGGTCCAAAACGTCGATCCGATCCTCTTAAAAACGGGACGCTCCATGAAAGCCGGACGGCTTAAGACTTTTCGCAAGATACTCCTCCCGGCGGCTGCCCCGCAAGTGTTTTCGGGCTTGTGGATTGGGGTGGAGATGAGTTTCTTCATCCTTATCGCCGCCGAGATGACCGGGGCCACGGCCGGGCTGGGTTGGATAATCCATAGCGCCGGCGCCCTCTACCAAGTCCCCAGAATATATGGGGGCCGGGTTGTGCGTGGTCCTCTTGGGCGTGCTAATCAACCGCTTTCTGGTCTTCCTGCAAAAGGCCTTTTCTTTTGGAAAGAGTCGGTCGATCCCATCGCCGGGGCCAGCCGGCCCGAAGAGGGCGGCCAGCCCATCTCGGTCCTCAAGCTCTCCCTGGCCGCCGGCCTCTTCGTTTTGGTCCTGGCCATTGGCATACATCAGATAGTCTTGGCCGAACTTAGGCTAAACGATCCCACCATTATCCCCGAGTACCGAGTCTGGACCGAATGAACCCGGCTCATTCCGACCAGGGCCGAACGAATTCGGTCCATCTCGACCAGGGCCGAACGAATTCGGCCCATTCCGACCAGGGCCGGACGAATCCGGCCCAAGGACGCCCATTAGCCATGGAATCGATAGGCCAGCCACTTACGCGCGTATCCGCTCCCTTTAATCCCGCCAAGGTCGTGCGCCAGGCGGCCTTGGCCATCCAAGCCTTCGGGAAGCGTTACGTCAGCATCCTGGCCTTTCTCCTCATTTGGGAGACCCTAAGCCGGTTACAGAAAATTAACCCGATTTTCTTCCCGCCTTTTACCGATATCCTGGGAACCATCCTGCGCCTCTTTGAAATCGGGGTCATGGGCGAACACGTCCGGGTCAGCCTCCAACGGGCCATCCCCGGTGTTTTGTTGGCCGCCCTGGTCGGCGTCCCCTTGGGGCTAATATTGGGGACTTTCTTCTCCCGGGTTAAAACTTTCCTGGAGATCCCCCTGGAGGTTCTTAGTCAAATCAACCCCTTTCTCCTATTCCACATCTTGATACTATTCATGGGCATCGGCGAAAGCCCCAAAATAACCATTATTTTTTGGACCTGCCTGTGGCCCATAACCTTAAACACCATGCACGGAGGGGCTTCCGTTAACTCTACCCCCATAAAGGCCGGTCGGGCCTTTGGCTTGGATAGGACGGGTCTCATCAAAAAAATAGTCGTTCCGGCCACTATGTCGCATATATTCACTGGCCTGAGGCTCAGCTTGGGCTATAGCATGTTCATGCTGGTGGCCGCCGAGATGATGGGGGCCTCCAGCGGCCTGGGCTGGCTGGTTCTGGCCAGCCAGGGGACCTTCCAGCTAAACCGCATGTTCGCCGCCGTGATGGTCATCGCCCTCCTGGGCCTCATCCTCGACGCCCTCATTTACTCCATCGGGCACCGTTACCTAACCATATCCCTTGAGGGCTTTTCCAACAGCGCCGAAAGTTAACCAGCCCCATAGCCTGGCCCAATACCGGACCTTTGGCCTACCCTAACGGCAGGCCCAAACTCAGCCCCAAGGCCAGCCCCAAGGCCAACCCCCACCGGAGCCTCAACCATGAACCCAGCTACCAACCAAACCAATTCAGTCCTGACAACCACAAACCCGGCACCGTCTGGCCTAGCCAAGCCCAGCCCGGGACTTTCCTGCCTAGTGCCAGCGAGCCCCAAGCTTCCACTGCCGGCCAAGCCCGGCCGTCTTTCCGTCCGACCCACCTCCCTTCCGGCACCCCTTTTGGTTCTGGCTACCCTCCTGGCCGTCACTCTGGCCCTGGCCTGCGCCGGACAGGCCCGGGCCCAAACGCCGGTGAAGCTGGGTTACACCAGCCCGGGCGGGGGAGCGGTCATCCAGGCGGCCATTGCCGAAGGCTACTTCGCCGAGGAAAACCTGGCCCCCGAGCTGGTCGCCGTCACGCCCGACGAGCTGGCCCAAAAAATCGCCGCCGGCGATCTTAAGGCCGGCGAGATTAACCACCTGGGTTTGAAACTGGCCGTCGACGGTTCCCCGTTGGTTTTTACCGCCGGTCTCTTCAGCGGCTTCGTCGAAATCCTCGCCTTGCCTTCGGGGCCTTCGGAACTGAAAGCCGGCGACGAATTTACCCTGGCCGTGGTAGATGCCGGTTCCGGGCCGGCGGTGGCCGCCGCCCGGCACTTCCGTACCTTGAATATCGAT
>JAIRNQ010000192.1 GCA_031257955.1 Deltaproteobacteria bacterium
GACGTGGTCAACGGCCGGGTTGAGGCCGCCATCATGAACGATCACCGGGCCGCCTCGGTGGTTGAGGCCTTGGCCGTGAAATTCGTGGGCTACGCCCCGGTCCCGGACGAGGATTACGCCTACGCCGTGAACAAAGACAGCACCGAGCTTCTGGCCACCCTTAACCAGGGCCTGGACGAGCTGATGGCCGATCCCTATTGGGGCGAGCTTCTGAAAAAATACAACATCACCGACACCCCGTTTAAGTAAGCCCAATGGCCGACCGCCCGAACCCTCCCGACCATAAGGCCGGGGGGGCCCTTTTCCCGCCCTCGTATTTATGAAGCGTTCCCGGAAACCCCACAATCGTGAAAATGGCGAGGCTTAACCGCCAACAATCAACGGGTCAAAGCGTCGGCGACTGGGAAAAGAAACTTATCGCGAACGCGTCGTTTATGGCCCGAACGCTTGGCGGCGCGGGTTTTCCTATATTTGGGTCCCCTCCGTAATGTCCCTTTTACCGGATTTTTCCTTCTATAACGCCATCGTCTACATCGTCAAGGGCACCAGCCTGACCGTGGCCCTGATCGTCGGTTCCATGCTGACCGGTTTGGCCGTGGGGCTCCCGATGGCCGCCGTCCAGGTCTACGGCCCCAGGTGGGGACGCTTTCTGGTGGGGGTTTACGTTTGGTTTTTTAGGGGCATTCCCATACTGGTCTTACTGTTTCTGTTTTATTTCGGCATTTTTGGGCTGGTGGAAAAAATACTGGCCGAAATTATGGGCGAAAAGGTAAACGTTCCGCCCTTCGTGGCCACCCTGGCCACCTTGGGCCTGACCAGCGGGGCCTACCAGTCGCAGATTTTCCGGGGGGCCATCCTCTCGCTCCATCTGGGGCAGTACCAGGCCGCCCTGTCGCTGGGCTTCACCCGGGTCGGTGCCCTGACCCACATCATCCTCCCCCAAGCCCTGCGGGTGGCCATTCCGGCCTGGGCCAACGAATATTCCATACTGCTTAAGGATTCCGCCCTGGCCTATACGCTGGGGACGCTGGAGATCATGTCCCGGATCCGGCAGATGGTCTCCATTACCCATTTACACGTACCGTTTTACATTCTGGCTGGGATTTTATATTATTTTCTTACTTGGGTGGGCATAAAAGCCCTAAAGAAACTCGAGGCCAAAATCAGGATCCCCGGCCTGGGGGCCGAGGTCGAGCGGGAAACCACGCTCGAAGACAGAACGGGGCAGTCGGAGTAGTCGGACGGCTTTACGGGCCTCCCGGAGGCCGGAAGGCCCGGAGGGGCAGAAGGGCCCCGTGGGCCGGATTGAGGTTTAAAGATTAATGGTCGCGCAGTCTAAGGTTTTGGCTTTCGCCAAGCCGCGAATCGCCCCGGACGGGGCGCCGCCCTTGATGGAGGCCAAAAACATCACCAAGATTTTGGGCGGAAAGCTCATACTGGACGATATCTCGCTGTCTCTGAACAAAGGCGAGTTTAAGGTTTTGATTGGACCCTCCGGTAGCGGCAAATCCACCCTCCTCCAGTGCGTCCATTTTCTGACTATACCGGACAAGGGCGACGTGTTTTTGGAAGGCCGATCGGCTTTGGGCATGGGGCACAAGAACATCTCGGCCTTCAGGCAAGAGATCGGCATGATATTTCAGGACTTCAATCTTTTCGATCACCTGACGGCCAAGGACAACGTGTCCATCGCCCTGCGGAAAGTTAAAAAATGGCCAAAAGACAAGGCCCTGGCCAAGGCCATGGAAGAACTGGACAAGGTGGGCTTGGCCGAAAAGGCCGACCTCTACCCGGCCCAGCTCTCGGGCGGCCAAAAGCAAAGGGTTTCCATCGCCAGGGCCATGGCCATGGAGCCCAAGCTGATGCTTTTGGACGAACCCACCTCGGCCCTGGATCCCGAGCTTATCGGGGAAGTCCTTAACGTCATAGCCAATCTGGCCAAGGGGGGCATGACCATGCTGATGGTCACCCACCAAATCGGCTTCGCCCGGCACCTAATCCACGAGATCGATTTCATGGAAAACGGCCGCATAATCGAGCGGGGCGACCCGGAAAGCCTTTTCGCCGACGGCTCGTCGAGAACGGCCGTCTTTTGCTCCAAGCTGACCGAGCTCACCGGAAACCAATAACCCTACCCTCCCAGCCGTGGCCGCCGCGCCTTAGGCCCGGCGGCCACTACGGAGGCGGCGGCCAATGGACACTTGGGAATTCTATAGCCAGAAGCTCATACCGGCCCTGAACCAGGGGCTGTGGCTGAGCGTTTTGATCATCGTGCCCTCGGCCGTCCTGGGGGTGACCATCGGGGTTTTGGTCGGGGCCGGACGGGCGGCCGGTCCCCATTGGCTAAAACGCCTACTCGACGCCTACGTGGCCATCTTTAGGGGGACGCCGCTGGTGGTCCAGCTGACGATGTGGTATTACGGGCTCCCCGGGGTCAGCCGTTTTTTGGGTTCGATTCTGGGCCCGCTGGGCTTTCCCGAGTTCACTTGGCGGTTTTTGGTCTTTAGCCCTTACGCGGCCTCGGTGGTGGCCTTCACCCTCTGCAGCGGCGCCTACCAGTCGGAGTATATCCGGGGGGCCATTCTTTCCATCCGCAAGGGCCAATTCCAGGCGGCCAAATCGCTGGGCTTTAGCAACTCGCAAACCTTCTGGACCATCACGGCGCCGGTGGCCATAAGACGGGCCCTCCACGGCTGCGGCAACGAAATCATTTATTTAATCAAATACTCTTCCCTGGCCTTAATCGTGACCATCCAGGAACTGACCGGTAAATCCAACGCCCTGGCCTCTTTCTACTTCCGGCCCCTGGAGTGTTACCTCTTGACCGCCCTCTATTACCTGGCTTTGGTCACCCTGGCCACTTTTTTCTTGCGCTGGCTGGAAAAGCGCCTCCACGTGCCCGGCATGGACCAGGCCAAGGCCGGCTGAGCCGCCGTTTTTTGGTGAGAAGCCATGGGAAAGAAGGACGCCAAAATTGCCAAAGGCCCCGCCCTTCCGGCCTTGGGCCAGACCGCGGGCACGGCCCCGGGCCCTGACTCGACTGGGGGGGCTTTTATCGAAGTAAAGGGCCTGGACGTTTATTTCGGCCGGCCCCGGGCGTTGGCCAAGGTGAGTTTGGAAGTGCCCAAGGGGGCCAGGGTGGCCCTGCTGGGCCCGAACGGGGCCGGCAAATCGACCCTGATTAAGGCCATCTGCGGGGCCCTGGACCCGGCGGCCGGAAGCGTTCGGCTGGACGGGCGGCGACCCGAGGAGGCCCTATTGGATCCGGGATTTTTGGGCTGGCTGCCGGAAGGGGCGCCCCTAAACTCCGAGCTGACGGTCAGGGAACACTTGGAACTCACCTATAGGCTGCGGGGCTTGGGAAAGGTTCGGGGCCGACGGGAGATTGAGCGCCTTAGCCAAGCCCTAAATCTTTCCAAAAAACTGGATCGCCTAAGCGGGGCCCTTTCCATGGGCTCCAAGCGCCAAGCCGCCCTGGCTTTGGCCTTCTTGGGGACGCCGGAACTGTTGGTGCTGGACGAGCCGACCAGTAGCCTCGATCCCGACGAGATTAGGCGCTTTAACCGTCTGGTGGAGGCCCTTCCCCCCACGGCCACCCTCATCGTCTCCAGCCACATCCTCTCGGAAGTGGCCGCCGTGACCGACCGGGCCATATTTTTGAACCGGGGCCAAATCGTGGGTCAGGGCGGCTGGGAAGACTTGCCGGGCGGTAAGGCCGACCCTTCCAAATCTTACTTCGGGGTGATTGACGATGGCCAAGCCGGTTGAAGGCCCCCCCAAGGGCGCCCAGGCCAGACCGACGGGTTCGGAAGGCCCGGCGGGCCCGGCTGGCCCGAAAAGGCCCGAGAGGCCGGGCGGCTGGGGGCAGGTACTGACCCTGGCCCGTTACGAGTTCGCCTCCTTTTGGGGCGGGGCCACCGGGGCCCTGGCCCTTTTGGTCTTTCTGGGGCTCGAAGGCCTGTTTTTCAATAACTCGGTCGCGGCCTACGCCTTGGCCAACCTGGGGGCCATGTCCCGTGGGGGCGCCATCGACGCCACGCTGACCATGTTCACGGTCGGGCTCTCGGATCTGGGACTGTTGTTGGCCCTGGTCAGTCCCCTGGCCACCATGCGTTCCTTTGCCTCCTCGGCCCACGGCGGCCATTTGGATCTTTTGATGTCCTGGCCCTTGGGCCGCCGGCGCCTGACCCTTAGCCTCTTTTGCGCCGCCTTTTTCTCGGTGAGCCTGTTGGCCGTCTTGGGCCTCACCCCCTACGCCCTGTTGCTTTCCATGGGCGTGGGTAGCCTTAGGCTTTTGGCCGCCGCTTTTCTGGGGCTCATTCTGGCCGTGGCCGCCTTCGTGGCCGTGGGCCTGGCCGTCTCCTCCCATACCCGAAAACCCATGGCCTCGGCCCTGACCACCCTGGGGGCCTTGGGCTTCATGTGGGCCATAGGCTGGGCCGGGCCCTATATCCCCGAGACCGCCTCCCTGCTGGTCCAGGGGCTGGCCTTCGGGCCCAGGATCAACCACTTCACCCTCGGTCTTTTGGACTTCAACGACGTTTTGTACTTCGCCGCCTTAACCCTCTGCTCGCTGGCCCTGGCCAAACCCGTCCGCTAGGGCCGCCGCCAAGCCCACGCAAGCGTTTTCCAGTTTGGCCTTCATGCCCCACCGCCTCCCCGGCCCCCGGCCCCCGGGGAACGGGGCCCGAATCGCCCCAATTATTGGCCGCGTCGATGGCCACGGCCCCAAAGCCCTAACGCCAAAAGGCCAAAGCGCGTCCCCGAAAGGGGATTCGCTTCGGCCTTCGGCGACAATCGATTGGCCGTCCCGGCGGGGGCCCCGGGGGGGCCGAGGCCGAGGGTGGTTGGCGTGGGGTTATGGCCGGGCCTTAACGTTTTTGGAGTAGCTCGCGGCCTTAGGCGCGAACGAAAAGGTCAGCTAAGGGGTCAGCTAAGGGTTTCTTTTAGGGCCTCCTCGAAAGTGCCCACTATGGCCGCGATCTCGGAGTCGCTCACCACGTAGGCGGGAGCGAAATTGATAGTGTTG
>JAIRNQ010000203.1 GCA_031257955.1 Deltaproteobacteria bacterium
AATTCGACCCGTCAGGGTCAGGCGAAGGGAGCCAATATGATTGGATTGAGGAAAAAGTCGACTTACTTGGAAAGCGACGCGTCAGGGTCGGGCGAAGGGAGCCAATATGATTGAATTGAGGCAAAAGGCGACTTACTTGGAAAGCGACGTGGCCACGCCCATTGGTGCCTATTTGGCTAGGGTAGGGCGGACGGGCGCCGGGACGCTTTTGGAAAGCGCCGAAGTGGGGGGTCGATGGGGCCGCCACAGTCTGGTTTGCGTGGGGGCTTTGCTGCGCCTCGGTTGCCAGGGCGGTAAGCTTAAGGTCGAGGCGGTCGATCCGCGTTTTGAACCCTTGCTGGGGTTAAACGGTCGGCCGTTTTTGGAAGGCCTCAAGGAAGCCCTATCGGGGTTAACCGTGGTGGGCGATCCAGCGGCCCCGGATTTGCCCGCCATCACCCGGGCCGTTTACGGCTATTTGGGCTATGGGTTGGCCGGGCTAATGGAACCCACCTTAAGCCGGCTTATCAAACCCGAGGCGGCCGAGGCCTCGCTGGTCCTCCCGGCCCAGGTTCTGTTGTTCGACCACTCTTACAATACCCTGGTCGAGCTGGATCTGGGCGGCCGGCCTTTGGTGATAGGCGCCGAGAGCTGGGCCGGGACGGTTCCGGCCCCTTCGAGGGTAAGCGTGAGTCCCGATCGGGAGCGCTTCATGGCCATGGTTTCCGAGGGTCGGGAGCTCATCGCCCAGGGGGAGCTAATCCAGCTGGTCCTCTCGGTCGGTTTCGAGAGCCCCTTTGGGGGCGATCCCTTCGCTATCTACAGGCGCCTGAGACGGCTTAACCCCTCGCCCTATATGTTTTATCACCAAGCCCCGGAGATCGCCCTGGTCGTCTCCTCCCCCGAGGTTATGGTCAGTTGCTCAAGGAACCGGCTGAGGCTCTGCCCCATAGCCGGGACCAAGCCCAGGGGCCAGAACGATCTTGAAGACGACATGTTTGAGTCGGCCTTGGTGGACGACCCCAAGGAACAATCCGAGCACGTCATGCTGGTGGATTTGGGCCGAAACGATCTGGGCCGGGTGGCCGCCTCCGGATCGGTGGAGGTGGAACGTTTCATGGAAGTGGAGCGCTTCTCCCACGTCATGCACCTGACTTCCCAGCTGGGGGCCAACCTGGCCCCGGGACTGTCGCCGGTTGACGTCCTCACGGCCACCTTTCCGGCCGGTACCCTTACGGGCGCCCCGAAGGTAAAGGCCATGGAGCTAATCGCCAAGATGGAAGGCGTCGACCGGGGCCCCTACGGCGGGGCCATAGGCTGGCTGGGCCTGGACAAGGACTCGGTCAATTTGGACTTGGGCATCACCATCAGAGGTTTGTGGGCCAGGGACGGAAAGGCGCGTTTCAGGGCCGGTTGCGGGGTGGTCCACGACTCGGACCCCTTGAGCGAATGGAAAGAGTGCCAAGCCAAAGCCGCGGCCGTGTTGGCCGCCTTTAATGGAAGCCTGGGGGAGGCGGAAAATGTTACTGTTGATTGATAACTATGACTCATTCACTTATAACCTTTCCCAGGCCTTCCAAACTTTGGGTTGGGACCCGGTTGTTCTCCGCAACGACGCGCCTGGCCTCTTGGATCTGGCCGGCCGCGAGGATCTGGAGCTGGTGTGCCTGTCGCCCGGGCCGGGGCATCCCCGGGAAGCCGGTCTGAGCCGGGCGTTTTTGGAAACTCTCTTAACCAAGGGTCGAAAAGTTCCGGTTTTGGGCGTCTGCCTGGGCCACCAAGTCCTGGCCGACTTGGCCGGTCTCTCGGTGGTCAGGGCCGGGCGGGTCATGCACGGCCGGACCTCCCCGGTCGAACACGACGGGCGGGGCATCTTCGCCGGGTTGCCCCAGCCGATGAAAGCCGGCCGTTACCATTCCCTCCTGGCCAGCGAGCCGGGTGAGGGGAGTCGGGTAACCGTGACGGCCAGGACCCCCGAGCGGGAGATCATGGCCATAAGCTACCTGGACCATAACTGGCACGGGGTCCAATTCCACCCCGAGTCGGTGCTGACCCCCGACGGACGGGATCTGCTCCTAAACTTCGTCAACCTCTCCAAGGCCCAGCCAGACGAAACGTCGGCCCCGGCGGCCCAGCCGCCCCAGGAGACCCCCAAACCCCTCTCCCATATTTTCGAGGCCTTGGGCCGGGGCCAGGATCTTGACGAGGACATGGCCGAAAGGATCTTCGAAAGGCTCATGGACGGGGAGCTCAGCCAAGCCCAGGCCGGGGCCCTTTTGATGTCCTTAAGGACCAAGGGCGAGACGCCCATTGAGGTGGCCGCCGCCGCCAGATCCGTCCTCAACCGGGCCACCGAGGTTAATTACCATTGCGGGACGGCCTTGGACGTGGTCGGTACCGGGGGCGACAACCGCTTCTCCTTTAACTGCTCCACGGCCACGGCCTTGACCTGCGCCGCCTTGGGGCACATGGTCCTCAAGCACGGGAACCGATCGGTTTCCTCCCGCTCAGGGAGCGCGGACGTCCTGGAACGCTTGGGCTTTAACGTCGAGCTTACCCCCGGCGAATTGGACGATAGACTGAAAAACGAAAAGTTTGTTTTCCTCTACGCCCCACAATACCACCCGTCCTTTAAGCATATCATGCCGGTCAGGAGGGAGCTGGGGGTCAGGACCCTTTTTAACATTTTGGGTCCCTTGGTTAACCCGGCCCGGCCCAGCCACCGATTGATCGGCGTCTACCAGCCCGAGCTCTTGGATCTCATGGCCGGGGCCCTGGCCAGGCTGGGGCCGATGACCGCCGCCGTGGTCCACGGCGCCGGCGGTTACGACGAACTCACGCCCATGGGCCCGGCCCAGGTCCGGCTCGTCAAGGATCAAACCATAACTAGCCTTAGCCTCGATCCGGCCGAGTACGGTCTCGAGCCCTGTTCGCCTGAGGATCTGACCATCGCCGACCCCGTGGAAGGGGCCGCCGTCTTGAGGGAGCTTTTAAAGGGCCAAGGCCCCAAGGCCATGTCCGACATGCTCATTTTTAACGTGGGGCTGGCTTTGCTGCTCCTTAAGGGCGGCATGATGTCCGATAGGATAATCGAGGCCAGGGAGGCCGTTCTGGCTGGGGTGGGGGGCAAGATCCTTCCCGACCGACCGGCAAACTAAAACCATGTTACGCCCCCGGCCACGGGGGCGCTTTGGGCCTCTGGCCCTGGCCCGGTCCCCCGGTTGTCGGGGAGGCTTTGGAGGTAAGGTACCTTGAAGGTAGCCACGGATTTAAACAGATTCGCCGAGGCCAAGGCGGCCTCGATAAAAGCCCTAAAAGCCAGGACGTCTTGGAAGCCCCGGACCGCCTCGAGGCCCGGCTTTAGGGAGGCCTTGGTCTCGGGCAGAAAGCGGAAGGGCCTGGGCATAATCGCCGAGTACAAAAGGGCTTCCCCCAGCCTGGGGGACATAAACCTATGGCTCGGGCCGGAAGAGGCCGTCCGCCATTACGTTCGAG
>JAIRNQ010000366.1 GCA_031257955.1 Deltaproteobacteria bacterium
AACCATCAAGGCCATAGGCGGTCGGTCCATCCACACCTACCACACCGAGGGGGCCGGGGGCGGTCACGCCCCGGATATCATTAAATGCTGCGGCCTTCCCAATGTCCTTCCTTCCTCGACCAACCCCACCCGGCCTTACACCGTCAATACCGTGGACGAACACCTGGACATGCTGATGGTCTGCCACCACCTAAACCCCTCCATCCCCGAGGACGTGGCCTTTGCCGACTCCCGCATCAGGCGGGAAACCATAGCCGCCGAGGACATCCTCCACGATCTGGGGGCTCTTTCCATGCTCTCCTCCGACTCCCAGGCCATGGGCCGGGTGGGGGAGGTGATCATCCGAACCTGGCAGACGGCCCATAAGGCGCGCCTTCAGAGGGGCAGCCTTCCGGGCGACGACCAAAGCGACAACAACCGAATCAAGCGCTACCTGGCCAAATACACCATCAACCCGGCCATTGCCCATGGCCTGGACCGGGAGCTGGGATCCGTTTCCCCGGGGAAACTGGCCGATCTGGTCCTCTGGAAGCCGGCCTTCTTTGGGGTTAAGCCCCACCTGGTCTTAAAGTCCGGGGCCATCGCCGCCGCCCCCATGGGCGACGTCAACGCCTCCATTCCCACGCCCCAGCCTTCCCGTTATCGGCCCATGTTTGGGGCCCTCGGGGCGGCCGCGCCCAACCTCAGCCACACCTTCGTGACCCACCGGGCCCTGGAGCACGGCCTGGAAGGGAAGCTCAGACAGGCGGGCCTCTCCCGCCGCCTCAGCCCGGCCGCCTCAGTCACCCACTTGGGCAAGAAAGACATGGTCTTTAACGACGCCACCCCCCACATCGAGGTCGATCCCCAGAAATACGAGGTCCGGGCCGACGGGGAGCTTCTAACCTGCCAACCGGCCGCCGTTCTGCCCCTGGCCCAGAGGTATTTTCTCTTTTGAGCCGCCTTCCCAAATCGACCCCGTCACCGGGCCCTGGGCCGGCCTTTGGCAAAAACCTGGCCCTGATGTACCTCTCCAGCCCGGCCCTCCCCATCGGCGGCTTCGCCTGGTCCCGGGGCCTGGAGGCCGCCGTCCACTCCGGCACCCTCCAAACGCTTGAGGATCTTTTCGATTTTTTGGCCCTGGGTTTAACCCACTCCCTGGGCCGCCTGGATCTCCCGCTCCTGGGCCTGGCCCTCCAAGCCGCCGCCTCCTACGACTATGGGGCCCTCTCGGAGCTAAACGATTTGTCTTTGGCCGCCAGGGAATCCCTGGAGTTCGCCCTCGAGGAAACCGAGGGCGGCAAAGCGGCCAAACGCCTGGCCCTCTCCCTGGGTCTTTGGCCCGAAGGCATGGACCCCGACTTCGCGCCGGGACTCACGGTGGGCCAGGCTTTGCTAGCCGTCGCCCTGGGCCTGGGGCCGGCCGACGCCCTCCCGGTTTTGGAATGCTTCGCCTTTGCCTGGCTGCAAAACCAAATCGCCGCCGCCGCCCGGACCATGAAGCTGGGCCAGAGCCAGCTCCAGGGTCTGCTTTTGGCCCTGGGCCCCACGGTTTCCGAGGTCGCGCTCCAAGCGGCCGACCTCGGTCTGGGCCGGACCGATCCAGCTCGGCCCAGTTTGGCCGAAATCGCCCAAGCCGCCATTGGCCCGGGTCTGCCGGGCCTGGCCATACTTTCCGCCCATCACGAATCCCAGGCCGGCCGTCTCTTCAGGAGCTAAGGGCCATCGGACGGGCCATACCCAAAGCCTTTGCCGAAAGGGGGATACAGCATGCCCGATACTTCCGCTGGCCCAAAGCGCCTCGGCGCCAAACCAAAGCCTAGCCGCGACTTCCTAAGGGTGGGGGTCGGGGGCCCAGTGGGCTCCGGCAAGACGGCCCTAATCTATCGGCTTTGCCAAACCATGCGCGACCATTACAGCTTGGCCGTCATCACCAACGACATCTACACCAAGGAAGACGCCGAGTTTTTGCTCAACCAGGCCGCACTCCCGGAAGATCGCATCATGGGGGTGGAAACCGGGGGCTGCCCCCACTCGGCCATCAGGGAAGACGCCTCGATGAACTTGTCGGCGGTGGAGGAAATGTCCCGGCGCCATCCGGGCCTTGAGCTGGTCTTCATCGAAAGCGGCGGGGACAACCTGTCGGCCACCTTTAGCCCGGAACTTGTCGATCTTAGCCTCTACGTGATTGACGTCTCCGGCGGGGACAAGATCCCCCGCAAGGGCGGCCCGGCCGTGACCCGCTCGGATCTCCTAATTATCAACAAAATCGATCTGGCCCCCATGGTCGGCGCTTCCCTCACCGTCA
This sequence comes from Deltaproteobacteria bacterium, assembly GCA_031257955.1. GTDB lineage: Bacteria > Desulfobacterota > Desulfarculia > Adiutricales > Adiutricaceae > JAIRNQ01. The sequence goes on from JAIRNQ010000366.1 coordinate 2,288, forward strand.
TGAGGGACGACTCCAAACGGGCCAGGGGCAATCTGCCTTTCGTGTTTACCGAACTTAAAAGCGGCCACGGAGTCATGGAAGTGGCCAATTTTTTGGTGGCCGTGGGTTTCCTGAACGCCAGGGGACCCTTCGGCAAACCGGTCCGCTTGGCCGGCTGACGGCAACCTCGTCAGCCGGTCCGTCGGATTTCGCTGCCCTGGCCGGCAACCCAGTTCCGGTCGGGCTTTTCGTCCTTATT
>JAIRNQ010000148.1 GCA_031257955.1 Deltaproteobacteria bacterium
CCGAAGGCTCAGACGCCACTCGGCCCGGCTGGTAAACATGCGATAGGGCTCGCTGACTCCCGAAACGGTCAGATCGTCAAGCATGACCCCCAAGAGGGCCCGATCCCGGCCCAGGGCAAAGGGTTCCCGACCGGAGGCCCGCAGAGCCGCCCCCAGGCCGGCCCAGAGGCCTTGGCTGGCCGCCTCCTCGTAGCCGCTGGTCCCGTTTATCTGGCCGGCCATGAAAAGGCCTTTGATTTGGCGCGACTCCAAGGTCGGTTCCAGATCGGTCGGATCGGAAATGTCATACTCAATGGCGTAACCGGGCCTGGCCACCAGGGTATTTTCCAAACCCTCAATGGTATTGATTAATTTTTGTTGAACTTCCGGGGCCAGTCCCGTGGGAAGGCCGCTAGGATAAACCAGATCCGGACCATCCGGCTCCAAAAATACGTAATGGCGCTGGCGTTGTGGGTAACGCTTAACTTTGTCTTCGAGTGACGGGCAGTAGCGGGGTCCGGTGCTGACGGGATCCTCGGCGTAGATGATGGAACCGCGGATATTGTCCTGGACGATTTTATGGGTTTGCGGGTTGGTGTAGGTGAGAAAACAGGAAGCCACGTTAATGGGCCCGGGGCTCAGGACGGAAAAAGGTCGGGCCTCGGGATCCCCCGGCTGCTCGGCCAGGCCCCGGACGTCGATGGTATCGGCCTTGAGCCTGGGGGCGGTGGAGGTGGAGAGCCTCACTATCCTATGGCCAAGCTCCAGAAGGCTGGGTTTGATTAAGGTGGCCGGGGCCTCGCCCACGCGCCCTCCGGGGGTGGGTTTAAGCCCGTGGTAAAGGCGACCGTTCCAGAAAGTCCCCCCGGTCAGGACCACGGCCCCGGTGGCGTATTCCCGGCCGTCTCCCAAAACGATTCCCACCACCCGAGCGCCGATCTTTCGACCGTCAACCTCCCGGCCGCCGGCTACCAGTATTTCCTTGGCCTCCCCGGCCATGACCGTAAGGCCGTCCGTTTTGGCGGCAAACTCTTGGGCCAGGCGGCTGTAGGTGGCTCGATCGACCAGGTTGCGGGTGGCCCTGGCGGCGGGCCCTTTAGTCTCGCCCAGTATACGGCACTGGATGGCTGACCGATCGGCTCCCAGGGAAGCGTAGCCGCCCAGGGCGTCAACTTCCCTTAGAAGCCCGCCTTTGGCCGGCCCGCCGAAGGCGGGGTTGCAAGAAAGAACCCCCACGGTCTGGGGGTTTAAGGTAACCAAAAGGGTTTTTTGGCCCAGTCTGGCCGAGGCCAGGGCGGCTTCGAGACCGCTATGGCCCCCGCCGACGACGATCACGTCAAACAACACTTTCAAGGCATCCGTAACTTGAGGCGATCGAACTCCGGGACGGCGGGGGCATTAGCCCAGCCGTCAGGGCGGATAAACGCCGTTGTAATAGGGGCCGGGATAAGGGTTGTCCGGTCGGCCCTTGTAAGGTGGTCGCTTTTTTTTGGTCGGCGCCCGATCGCCCTTTCTTAGGGGCACGGGCCCGCCTTTGGGCCGTCTCATGCCCAAAGTCGTTTCGTAAGATTCGATACCGTAATATATCTTACCCCTGAGATTCTCATCAATCCCAACCGGCACGTTAGTAATACCATAGTCATGAACCTTTTGCCAATAGATGGCCGCTTGACGTATGGCTTTGTTTTCTTCGGGGGTTTGTCCCCTGACCGCCATGTAGCCAAGGTGTATGGTCATGGCCGTGTCCTGGTTGCGGTAGTGGAGGCGGTAGATGTCGTATCCAAGGTTCCAAATTGTGGCGTAGGAGGGATTGCGGGCCAGCCGCCACTCCAGCTCTTCCTTAACCATGGAGACCGACAGCGGCCTCCACTGCCCGTCCTGGGCCAGGGCTAGCCCGGCCCAAGCCCAAAAGGCCAGACTGGTCAAGGCCAAAGTGGTCAAGGCCAGAGTGGTCAAAGTTAGAAGGGCCGCCGGCCGAGAAAGCCCTTTCTTTGGCGACTGGGCCAAACTCGACCTACCCGTGGCCATCTTAGACCGGGGACTTGGGGACCGGGACCATGGGCTTGGCTTCGAGCCTGACCGGTTCCTGGGAGTGCATGTCCATCAAATCGATGTCCATGTCCTCTTCCTCGGCCAACTCGTCCACTTTGCCCTGGGAGGCCAACATATTGTCGTCGGTGTCTTCCAGATAGTTGACGATTACCGCCGTCGAGGCCTCGGGCGAAATAATCTTGGGGACGGGTCTGGGAGGCGAGTAAAGAATCATCGGAGGCAAGGCGTCCGGGATATTGGTGGCGATTTGCGGCTCCAGGGAAGGCTCCAGCTCGGCGGAAAAATCCAACCCATCGGTATCGAATTCGTCCCCACCTTCGGCCGAAGCCAATTCGCTCATGGGCGCGCCCTCCGGCTCACCTACCGGATCGCCAACCGACTCGCTCGCCGGCCAGCCTTCGGCTTGGCCTTCGGGGTCGAGCTCTGGCCCTTCGGCCAATGGCGGTTCGGCCGCCGGAGTTTGCGCCGAGGCCAAGTGGCTTCCGGCGCTGGCCCCCAGCTCGTGGATATAGGTCAGCGGTTCGGTCCTGGCCCTGGTCCCGGCCGGATCGTTAACCGGATCGTAATCGGGGTCGTCCAGGGCGGCCAGATGCTCGTCGGTGGCCTCGGGGTCCGGCCCGGAATCCTCGTCCCTGGACAGCTCGCCAAAAACGCCAAGGTCAGCCGCTTCGTCGGTCTCGCCCGCTTCGCTGGCTGGCCCGGCGACCGCAAGTTCCCCAGCTTGGCCGGGTTCGCCCGCGGCGGCGAGTTCATGCGCTTGGCTGGCTTCACCGGTGGCGGCGGGCCCTTCAAACTCTTGGTCCTCAGTCGGACCGTCGGCCTCAAGGGGCCCTGCCAATCCCTGGCCTTGGGCCGGCTCATCGCCTTGGGGTCCTTGGTCGGTCTCGGCCAAGGGAGCGGCCACGGCGGGCGCATAGGGCTCGGCGCGATAAGCCAAATGGGATTGCCCTTCCCGCGGCGGCTCAAAGATGGCCGGGGTTTCGTCGTCAAGCTCATCCGGGGCGTTGGGATCCAGAAGGTAGCCGTCTATGGTCAGGCCGCCGGCTCCAGGGAGTTCCTGCCCGATCGGGGTTTCGTCGACCTGTCCGGCTTCGGTGGCCGGGGCTTCGGCGTTTAGGTTTTCTCCGTCGGCCGGATCTTCAAAGGCCAGAGATTCGTCAACCGGGCTCTGGTCAGCCGGGCTGTCGGCGGCCCAAGGCTCGGGCGGACTCTGGTCAGCCAAGCTGTCGGCGGCCATAGGCTCGGGCTCGGGCGGGCTTTGGTCAGCCAAAGGCTCAGGCGGGCTTTGGGGTTCCTGGACACCCGGTCCGGTCTCGGGGTCGGGGGCTTGGTCTAGGGGGATGGCCGGGGAGTAAAGGGCCTCGGCCGTGGCTTCGGGATTGTCTCCCAAGGGTTCCCCATCGATTATGTCGTCGTCCAGGCTGGACTCGTCGAGGGTGGCGGGCGCGGGCGCCGACGGGCTTGCCGCGGCCTTGGCCGGCTCGGGGACGGGATCAAACTCGACGGGTTCGCAAAAAAAGGTATCGGAAGGGACCGGCTGGGTCGCTTCGACGGGAGCGGGCTTTTCGGTGCCGGTTTCTTCTGGGGCCCAGGCTTCGGGGGCTTGGCCTTCTGGGGCACCGGCGTCGGGGCCCCCGGCTTCGGGGGCACCGGGGCCGTCGGTTAGCTGGCTGGCCAGGAAGTGGTCTATGGTTAAATCCAGCACGCCCTCGGGGACCGCGGGGCCGGCGCCCGGGGGTAGGGAGGCCTCAGGGACCGAATCGTTGGGCGAGTCGGGGGCCGAGTCAAAGAGGTCCCCGTTGTTCTGGACGGAATCGGTCAGGGCGGCCACGATTGAGTTTACGGCCGTGCCGAGGCGGGAGTCGTCGTCGGCCTTGGCCATGGGTTCAAAATCGGGTAGCTGGGCCAGGAGGGCTTGCGTCTGGGAGTACTTTAGTAAAAGGGGCGAAGAGGGATCTATTATTCCTTTCTGGGAGGCGTCGGGGTAATAATCCGGGATTTTGGCGCCGGCTTGGGGCCCAAGTTCAGCGTCCGCGTGGGGGCGGGCGTCGGGCTCAACGCCGTCCAGCTGGGGCAGACCGCCCTCGCCGACCGGGAGGCCTTCCGGGGGCAGCTCGCTTTGGAGGCCAGAGTCGAACTCGCCCGGGACCTCGGCGCTTAATTCCTCGGCCGAGGCTTCGGAGAGCTTCATGGCCAGAAGGGTGGCGCTTGAGCCGGCGATTTCTTTGAAGACGTCCAGATCGCCGGATTCGACCACAATAAGCGAAGACTCGGCCTTGGTCGGGGGCCGGGCGATTATGCTCGAAGTTGGGGGTAAGGGGGTCCGGT
>JAIRNQ010000319.1 GCA_031257955.1 Deltaproteobacteria bacterium
GCCAGCCAAGTGACGGTGATCATGGGGGCCTTGGTAAGCTCCATAAGCGCCGACGTCTCTTCGAGGAGATCCGGGGCGGTCAGATCCACCCGGTTCAGCTTCCAGCCGGTGGCCTTAATGAGGTCGTTTACCCCCTGGCTTTCGTCATAGGGGCTGTCGGCCAGGTCCTTGTAAGCCATGAACCAACACTCCAGGGGTTTTCCCAGGTGCCGGTAAGCCAGGGCGGCCACGGTGGAGCTGTCCATGCCCGAGGAAACGGTGAAAGCGTATCGCTCTCCCTCCAGGGCCTTTAGCCGAAGGGCCACGTTTTCGTCCAGGAGGGAGACGTACTTTTCCGCCGCCGCCTGGGGTCCCAGTTTGGGGATTTCGTCCCAGAAGGAAAGATTCAGCCAGCGTTCCAGTTTCTGTGTCCCGGCCGATAGGGTCAAGGCCGTTCCCGGCGGTACTTGCCGCACGCCCTTATGAAAAGTCCGGCCCGGGTCCCTAAAGACGTAGCGGTAATGGGTGGCCACGAAATCGAAAAATGTCTCCTCGTCCATGGGCGGCGGGCCTCCCAGGATCTCGAAGAGGGTGCCCAGCTCAAAGGCCACCACCCAGCCGCCGTCCTTGGGCGCGTAAAACAAAGGGCTTAGGCCGCAACCGTCCCGGATCAAGACCAGCTTGTCGTCTTTGGCCCGGTAATGGGCCAGGGACAAATCCGTTTCCAGCCCGGCCATGAGCCGCGGGTTCTCGGCCAATTGGGACATGAGCTCCGGCTCGGTTTGTCCGGGAGGGGGGTTAAAGACTCGGCCTAATTTAACGTATCCGTCGGACTGTCCACCGGGTCCCGGGGTGTAAATCAGGGCTTGGTTTTTGAGGGCAATGGGCATGGTTGGCTTACCTGGTAGGCCCCGCTCACAAACGGGCGCGCGCCCCGGGGACTTTTGGGCGGGCGGGAAGGCTGGGCCGGATGGAGGGTTGGAGGGACGCGGGTTTTGGCGAAACTAAAATATGATCAAGGTGTAAAAACCCCCCTTTTTGGTACTCGTAGTTCACTAACAGTGTGAAATTATTCGCCAAAATTTCACACCTCAAGCGAGTTTAGGGGTTTTTACCGATCGATCAAATATGGCTCGAAAAGGATTTAGCCCGACTGGGTTTTGGGCGATAGCCGGGGCCCCCGGTCCTGGCCGGCGGCCGGCCGGTGGCCGGGTTGGCGGTAAGGTTTAGACAGTTAGCGAACTGGTGGCCGGGGCATCCACTTTCAGACAGTGATAGAGCACGCGTTTTCGATAGAGGTAAGTGACCGTGTTGCCCGGGAAGGCTTTCGAGGGACCGTCCTGGCCCAATTTCAGACAGCGCAGGGCCATGAAGCCGCAAGTTTTGAGGAATTTGCCGACCGAGCCATGGGGGGTCTGGAAGTAGGGGCGCCAAACGGCAACCAGCTCGAAGCCAAAGGGGGTCAGGACCTTATCGACGGCCGAGGGCGTGGGGTAGACCTGGTGGAAGGGATGGAAGAGCCTAAATGCCGGGCCGTAGACCTTGGCCGTGAGACAGCCGGGGTTTATCAGCCCGCCCAGGAGGAGCATTCCGCCCGGGGCCAACCAATGGATGGCCTGGGATAAAAACTGGTCCGGCCGGGGCAGGTGATCGAGGGTCTGGTTCATGATCAGGCAAGCCAGAGGTTTTTTGGGCGGGCTTAAGGACTCGGCCCAGTCCTGGATGACCTCGTGCCCGCGGGCGGCGGCGGCCCGGGCGGCCATGATATTGGGTTCAACGGCCAGCTTGGTCCTGGAATCCTCAATCAAGGAAAGCATTAAACCGGTACCGGCCCCCACGTCCATTATGGCACCGCTATCCGGGAGCAGGGCGTTTATGGTTTTGGCGTATTCGGCGTATTCGTCGCGGTGGCTTTCCGAGCGTTCGATGGGGTTGACGATCTTTTTTTCGGGGTCTATGCCCACCAGCCAGCGGTCGGGGCTGGCGAAAAACCGTTGGGAGGCCTCGGGACCGGGGTGGGGGTTTAACTGCCAGCTGCCGCAGGCTTGGCAGGTGTGGAGATGGAACGGGCCACTGCCGAACTCCGGGACCGGGGTCGGGGTGGTGAAGGAAAGGGTGGGCGCTAGGGGACCGCCCCCGCACCAGCGGCAGATAGGCGTTAATCGCATGACCACAAGGCCGCCCAGTGATGGTTAGTCATCCTGTCCGTCTCCAGGGTGCGCATAAGGTTAAAGCCGGCAAGGCCGGCGAGTTTGGCGACCAGGCGACAGTCAAGGTCTTTGGCGTAGGTTTGGTTTTGGGGCTCGGGAAAGTGCTGGCTCATGATAAGGTGCCCGCCTTTCTTAATCTTGCGCTTAAGCCCCGGAAATAGCCCATCGACGTTTTCAACCAGTCCCCAGAGGACCTGGCCCAAAAAAATCAAGTCAAAGCTGTCGTCCGGCCAAGGGCACTCGGGGGCGTCAACCTTTCTGAGATCGAAGGGGATAAAGGAAATCGTTTCACCGTTGGGGCCGGAGAAGTTTGGATAAGATCCCGCGATTCGGTTTTTGGCCCGGTCCAAGGCCGCGAGCGAGATATCCGATAGGGTAAAAGTCGAACCCGGCCGGGTCTTGGCCAATAGGTTCACCAGCTCCAAAGACAGTAGCCCGGCGCCGGCCCCGGCGTCCAAAACGCTAAGGGCTTTAAAGGGCAATAGATCCACCAGCAGCAGGGCGGCTTTCATGTCCAGCCTAAAGCCCAGCTCCTCGATGTTCCAAGGGTCCTGGCAATCCCGGTACATGCCCTCGTAGTCGCCAACGTGCTTCCCGTCAACGATGAAATATTTACCGTAGTCGTTGTCCGTATTCACGTTAGTCCCGGAAGCGGCCTTCGCCTATAAACGGCGTTTTTTTGTCCCCCAGGTTGGGGCGAAAGGTCCCGGCCCGGCTAGCCTCGGGCCTCAGGCCCACGGACCAACGGTTCGCGGGCCCTTGGGGAAGGGGGCGGGACCGGGTCACGAATCGCGTTTGGCCCTTAACTGGACCGCAATCTAAACAGTTATCTGCCTAGGAATCTGAATTCTTTCATAGTGGCCGTAAAATCACTAGATAATATATCATTTTTTGAGAACGAATGAAAGAGCCACCTAGATTGCCTAACTGGATATCGGACGAAAGGATTAAAATTTGTTGGCTTATAACTGTTAGATCTAATATGTTTATCCTGAAATACGAAAATAAGCAAAAGAATATGATAGCGACTAAAGATAGGGCCCATAATAAGTTAACTGAACGGGTTTAACCTGCCTATCGTCAAAGTATTGGCTGACGAAGGGTTGGCCATATCATTAGCCCCGTCCCTCCCACCGGTTGGTCGGTCGGGGGCTAGGCCGCCCGACCGTTTACGGCCGGGAGAGGTCGTTAGCGTCCCCAACCCCGTCCCTCCCACCGGTTGGTCGGTCGGGGGCTTGGCCGCCCGGCAGTATCCGGTCGGGCTTGGTCGTCAGCGGGCGTTTTGGCGCAGGAGTTTGGCGGTAAGTTGGGCCGCCTCGTCGATAACTTCCGGCGGATGGGCCGGGGAGACTGGTAGGCTCACTTCGCGGGCGAAAAAATCTTCGGCCACGGGCAGATCGCCCTCCTGGTATCCGAGGGAATTTCGGTAGCAAGTGTGATAATGGATGGGTATAAACATGACGCTCGTTCCAATGTTTAGTGCCTTTAAAGCTATGATGAATTCATCCCGGGTTATTTTCAAGGCCCCGGGCTTGAGGCGCAGCGGATACAAGTGCCAAGAGGGCTTGGCCCCTTCCCTGACGACGGGAAGCTCGACCAGATCGGCCAGATCGGCAAAGGCCTGGTCCCAGGCCCGGGCGTGCCGAGCTCTTTGTTCCAAAAACTCCGGGAGCCTTGCCATCTGGGCCATTCCCAGGGCGGCCTGGATGTCGGTGAAATTGGCCTTGAAGCCGATTTCGTCCACGTCGTAGGCCCAGGTCCCCTGGGGGGCGTATCGGTCCCAAATGCGCCTGGCATCGGTAATTCCGTAAGCCGAGAGCTTTCTGGCCCGGGCCAAAAGGGCCAAATCCGGGGAGGTAAGAAGGCCACCCTCGCCCGTGGCCACGTTTTTGGTGGCGTAGAATGAGTAGGCGGCCATTGAATGGAGGGACGAGGCCTCTTTTGGCCGGAGATCGGGGTGACCCACGGGGAGGCCATTCAGTTCCGTTCCCAGGGCGTGGGCGGCGTCTTCCAATATACCCAAGTTATATTTTACGGCAATGTTCCACAGGCTTTCCAGATCCACCGGGTGGCCGCCATAGTGGACGGGGACCAAGGCGGTTATGGGGAGCTTGGTTTTTTGGTGAACCGGGTAACCCTTTGGGCCCGGCCGGCACTCGGTTTCCAAAAATGCCCGCACTTTATCCGGGTCCAGGTTTCCGGTGTCGGCCGAGACGTCGCATAGGAAGGGCCGGGAACCGTTATACGCGGCGGCATGGACGGTGGAGACGAAGGTCAGCGGGGTGGTGACGATGGCCTCTTCGGGGCCAAGGCCCATGACCTTGAGGCCCAGGTGAAGGGCGGCCGTGCAGGAGGACAAAGCCACCGCCCCCGCGACGCCCAAGTGCTTGGCCATCGTTTTCTCGAAGGTTTCGGCCCTGGGCCCGGTGGTTATCCAACCGGAAGTCAGGGCCTCGGTCACGGCCTTGATTTCTCCCTCGCCGATTTTAGGCGGGGAGAAGGCCACGAAAGCCGGGAGCGGCTTAAGGTCGCCAATCAATGAGGAGATTCTGGAGGGGAGGGTTTTGCCGTCTGGCTCGGTCGCTTCGGTCACGAAAAAATGTCCCAAATATTAGGCCCCCGTTGCCCCCAGGCAACGGAAGATTAGGAGTTACGCCACTTGGGGGAGTAGGGATCGGCCGGGACGCCGTTCTTACCCACTCGCCCAAATCGGCCAGGCCCTCGGCTATTAGGAGTTACGCCACTTGGGGGAGTAGGGGTCGGCCGGGACGCCGTTCTTTACCCACTCGCCCAAATCGGCCAGGCCCTCGGCTAGGCTGAAGGAAGGCTCGAAACCCAAGACGGATTTGATTTTCCCGAATTTCACGAAGTAGTCGCGCAGATCCGGGGTGGCCGGCTCAAAGGCCACGTAGCCGTTTGGGTTAATATCCATCAGGGGCTTGGCCAGTTCCTTGAACTGGATGTTTTGTTCGTCGGCGCCGACGTTAAAGATTTGGCCTTCCACCAGATCCGCCGAGGCGCCCAGCGCCTTCCTTAAGGCCCGGGCCACATCGGCCACGTGGACCAGCGGGCGCCACTGCTCTCCGCTAAATATCCGGGCGTGGCCCTTCAATACCATGTCCCTGGTCAGAAGGTTCACGGCCAAAACGAATCGGGGCCTTGGGGAGAAG
>JAIRNQ010000034.1 GCA_031257955.1 Deltaproteobacteria bacterium
CAGAAATCGTGATTGCGTGGTTATAATATATGACAGATTTGTCCTTTTTGTGGGCAAAACGCATCTTGTCCACGATGAAGTTGCCTTTATCCGCACCGGTTACGGTGACCTTGGGATAAGGTTTAACGCTCTCGTAATTAAGGTGCAAATCGGCCAAATCCCTTCCGGCCTTGGAGAAGGCCCAAAAGTCTTCGGCCTTATCTACCAAGGGTAACCTGGGCATCATTTTTTTTAGATCGGCGGAAAAGGTCACCCGGTAATCTTCCGAGTGCAGCAAGCCATAAACGTAGTAAAAGATATCCTCCTTGGTGACCTTGGGTCCATATTTGGATTTGGATTCTCCAAAAATATAATCGGTAATAGCATCGTGACGGGTGTATCCTTCAAAAGAATTATTTGATTTAAAAAGTGTGTTTTGTTTTTTTGAATCTATTTCATAATAATAACGTGGAAAACATTGAGAATCACCATTTAAATGTAAATCAGGAATATTTTGAGAAATTAATGGCATTAATTCTTGAGTACCACCAGGTCCAGGAATACAAATAACTAAATTTTGATGATTTTTAGTAGGGAACAAATCTGGTAATAAGTAGACACGATTATTTAAAGACCGGTCAAAATAAATATTTTGCTTACTAAATGGTCTATATAATCCTATATAGCATGATTTATCAGAAAAATAATATTTTTTTGATTTTATAACATCAATTTTTTGCTGATAATCCCAAGAAAATTTTGTAGGTTCATAGATTAAATCTATTTTAATATCTATTTCTTTATCTTCGGACTTAAGTTTATCTATTTTTATGGCTTGGCTATTATAGAACTCGATTGATGATTTGATATTAGTTTCAAGACTATGATTTGAATAGTTGTAGCACCAAGGATCACGATTTGTTTTTAAACCATTTGAATAAATTGGTTTAAAAAAAGTATTCTCTATATTTTTATTAACTTTACCACCTAAAAGGATGAGTTTTTCAAAGCCAACACTCCGTTTATTTAGCCAATCCCCATCTTCATTAGGTATGATTCTTTCCCAAAAAAACTCTGGGTTATAAATATCATGTTTGTCCATTATTTTTGCGAGCTTTTCCTCGCGACTTAGGTAATCGCCAATGTCATGGTGATAGATCTCCACCGGACCATTGGTCTCTGGTTTTTTTACCAGAACGGTTATGGCAATGGGCGTGCGGCTACCTGAACCGAAGATTTTTCCTCCTACTTTTATTGAAAGTTCGCCCGAAGTTCTTTGGTTGCCCCGCAAATTAAAAACAAAAATCTTGTTAAACTCAGCCGCAAGACACTTGCGCATACCGTCCATGGCATTACCGTCAAGCCAACCAGCGTTTGAGACAAAAGCGATTACTCCACCATAATTTTGGTCTAACCTATCGGATGCCCAGCGAAAGGCTTTGACGTAAGAATCATACAAAGAATTTTTGAGAGTGGCAGTCGATTTGGCGGCGTAGGTTGTGGCGATCCGATTGTCTAAATTTGGATAGGGTTGATTTTGGGCGTTATCGTTGGCGGAGCGTTGCCCCACGGAATACGGGGGATTTCCAAGGATAATTTGAATTGGCGACTTTTTTTGGGTATTGATGCGTTCAATATTTTTTTGGAGTTTTAGCTCAGGCAAGTCCCCGTGGTGGTCCATTTCATATAGTTGGAAAGAATCGGTAAGGCAGATACCGTCGAAAGGCTTATAGACCGTGTCTTCTCCCATAGCCGCATGATAGGCGTTTTCTATGTTGACACTGGCAATGTAATATGCCAAAAGTACTATCTCGTTGGCATGAATTTCGGTGCCATATTTTCTCTTTAGAGATTTTCCGAGAAGACCTGACTGGATAAGTCTGGTAATAAAAGTGCCCGTCCCGGTGAAGGGATCTAAAATATGAATATTTTCGTCAGAAATGTTCCTGTTAAACTCTTTCTTCAAAACTTCTGATACGGAGTTTATAATAAAATCTACTATTTCGATTGGAGTATAGACTATGCCAAGTTTTTCGACCGCCTTGGGCGTGGCTTGGCGGAAGAAATTATCGTAAAGCTTAACAATGATTTTTTGCCGGCCCTCGGCGTTGTCAATGCCCGAGACCTGTTGCTTTACGGTTTTGTAGAAACGGTTAAGAACGACCCGGTCTTTGTCCAATCCTTGATCTTCGAGGACGTCAATCATGGCTTCCAGGGATTGGGAGACCGGGTTGTTTTTGACGAAGGAATAGTCGTTAAAGATCGCCTCGAACACCGGCTGGGAAATTAGGTGTTGGGAGAGCATTTCTATGGCTTCGTTGGCGTCTACCGAAGGGTTTAGCGTTTCCCTTAGGCCCTCAAGGAATTTTTCGAATTCATCTTTATGGGGGCCATTTTGTTTGACTACCTCGGTTATCCGTTTTTTGAAGCCCTCGGCGATCTTGGCCACGTCTTGGGCCCATTGGAGAAGATCCTGTCGGCTCCCAACTTTGGTGACCAGCTTGGCGTAAATGGCGTTATAGAGATTATGTTCGTTTTCCCTGACCGCTTTTAAGATATCCGCTTTTGGCTGGCCGGGGTCTCCATGGCCGATCTCCGCTGCGTCCCCATGGGCTATGCCGCCAATGAGGATCGAGCCCCCGCCGTCGGGCTTGGTTACGTTGAAATGGATTTGGTTGACCTTTTGCGTGAACCGGTCGTCGTGGGATTTTAGGGCGTTGAGGACCGTCCACACAACCTTATACCGCTCGTTATCGTCAAGGGTATCCTCTGGATTTTCATAGGAAGGTACCAGGACTGGAATAATAATATATCCAAATTTTTTGCCTTCGGCCTTCCTCATAACTCTACCGACTGATTGCACGACTTCTATTTCTGAGTTCTTGGCGGATAAAAACATGACAGCGTCTAGCGTTGGGACGTCTACGCCCTCGGAGAGACACCTAACGTTACAAAGGAGCCTACATTCGTTCTCGTTTTCGGGTCGGCGTTTTAGCCATTCCATCTTGGCGTCCCGGGTGGCCGCGCCCATGCCGCCGTCAATGTGCTGGGAGGCCACGTCAACCAGATCGAGGCCGTACTGCCGGCTAAGTTCCGGGCCAAACTTTCGCGACAGCTGATTGAAGACCTCGGTGATTTGTTTGGACTTGGCGATGGTCTGGCAAAAGGCCACGCCCTTGCGCATTAGGCCTGGGTCGGTCTTTCGGAGGAACTTCCCGTCGTAGTCCATGTTTTTGGAAAGGGCCTGGAGGCAACCCACCAGTTTGGTCACGTCGTCGGTTTCAATCTCGCGTTTCCCGTCGGCCAGCTCGGATTGCATTTCTGGCGAGATCGCCTTACGGTTTACCGTCAAAACCAAAACCTTGTAGTCCGAGAGAAGGTTCCTGTCCACCGCCTCCCCAAAGCCCAAATGATAAATTTCCGTCCCGTAGAGTGCTTCGTCGTCCATTGAGCACAAGGCGATCGATTCCGACTCGGCTCGGGTTTTGGCGGCCTGAACATAGATCCTGGGCGTGGCCGTCATGTAGAGCCTTTTGTCGGCTTTTATATACGCGTTGTCATGGACCCTTATGAAATGGCTGGTTTCGTCTTTGTCGCTAAATTTCGCCCCGGTGGTACGGTGGGCTTCGTCGCAGATTATCAGATCCACCGTTTTGTCGGACTTCTCAAGGGCCAGGCGGACCTTTTCGATGGACTGGTAGGTCGAAAAAATAACGTGGAGTTTCTGGGGGTGATTGAGAGCGGCGTTGGCGATTTGGTGGGCTATTTTGGTCTCGTCGGTCGTGGCCGGCAAAGCCAAATCCTCAACCCCGGCCAGATCGGAATCCAGGGGGTTTTTGGCTTTGGATTTGGAGACTTCCGGGTCCGAACAGACGCAGATGGCGTATATGGGTTTTAGGGTTTCGGTTGACCATTCCTTTAAAGTTTGGCCAATTAGGGCAATGGAGGGTGCCAAAAATAGGACTAAACCGCTACCTCTGGTTTGTTGCTCGGCAATTCTAAGACTTGTTATGGTTTTTCCCGTCCCGCAAGCCATAATCAGCTTGCCCCTGTCATGACTTTTATAGTACTCGGCACTGGCCTCAAGGGCGGTTTTTTGATGGGCAAGTAGGGATTTTTGGGGCAAGCGGGACTGGTGGCCAAAGAGGCCCCGGTTAAGCTTATCCCAGTCAACGGGGGCGTTTTCGAGATCGGTGAGGCTGATTTTGGAACAGGGGATGGTTTGGGATTTTAGCTCGTTGGCGGCTTCGGCCGACCAGTCGTTGGTGGTCGAAATCCAAAGCCGGTTGGAAAACACTTGGGATTTTCCTTGGTCGTCATGGAAAGATTTGCCGCTGGGGCCCAAAAAAGTGTCCAGATGGTGTTTGCTTATGGTAGTGGATTCCTGATAAAACTTGCATTGAATGGCCCAGTAGTCACCCTCCAAGGTTTGGGCCACCAAATCGATGCCTATGTCGCGGCCGCTTATCTCATGCCGGAAAGGGAAGTCAGACCAGCGCCAAACGTGGGCAAACCTTTGATCGTAAATCTGATAGGTCTTTAGAAAATTGACCATCAGTTTTTCAAACCTGGCACCCTTGTCGCTTTCGGACGAAGCGTCGTTACGGTATTTGGTTAGAAGCTCATGGAATGTCATCAAAATATCACCGATAATTGATTCTAATATTGGAAAGATCATCCATTCAACAGAATAGATTAATGTGGTTGAGGATAATTCCGCAACCTAGGCTCACTTTTTCATAGTCAGGCTGCCAGATAGGTGAACGCTTACGGGATAAATCCAGTAACTAGGGTCTGGTTTGGAGTATGAAGATTTCATAAAATAAAAGTATGGTCGTTAAGCGATTTTTTGAAAGATATGGGTAGAAAAAGTTACTATGATTTTCAATTTTTTGGTTATGTTTGCTAAGGTCGTTTGAAGTTGCCCATAACTATCGACTTAAAGGCCTGGCCGGAGAACTGGCCGGCAACCATGGTGCCAAGGCTGGTAGATTTCTCTTGGGGAAATATACCATATTTATCGTTTATGGAAAAGTATTTTATGTAAATTTCTTTCTCGACAACAAATAGCTAGGCTTTTCGACTATTTTCTAGTTATCCCACATTAAGACCTCATAAAACCTGTCATAAATCAAGTTAAAGAATATTTTGATTCTAATATAAGCTTGAAATATAGCTAGTATCGTAATATTGCGATGGTTTGGGATGGACTGGGAGGGGTAAGCGTTGGTTTGTAGGGCCCTGGGAGTGGGCGCGTGAATGGCTGGGGACCGACGGGGGAATGGCCGGGTGGAGGGCATAGGGGTGAGGGTAGGGCCTGGGGTTGACGATGGGGGGAAGACTGGCCGAGGCGGAGTTTTTTGGGGCAATTACGGGTTAGACGTTAAAGTTAGCGTAGGGGCTAGAAAAGGC
Source organism: Deltaproteobacteria bacterium (assembly GCA_031257955.1). Lineage (GTDB taxonomy): Bacteria > Desulfobacterota > Desulfarculia > Adiutricales > Adiutricaceae > JAIRNQ01. The sequence goes on from JAIRNQ010000034.1 coordinate 5,392, forward strand.
TTGACAGGTGGCCTGGGGACGGGGTAATCTGTTTGACGAAAAGGCAATAATAGTGGTTCCTTTGGAGTCGGATTCCCGGGCCAGGGCGAATATGGCTGGAATTCCGTGCGGGAGTTTTTTTGTGTCGATAGTGTGAGGAATTGGGCGGGAGGGCGATGCCCGCTCGGTTTCGACCGTTCGGTTTCGGCCGCCTTTCGGTTAGGCGAATTAACTGGGGTAGGTCGGGGTATATTGGAAGGTCCAGGCCAAAGGGACAGAGGTTAGGGGGTCGCCCCGGAAGTTGTTGGCTTTGGCCAGCCACCCGCGGGTTTGCGGGTTTGGCGAGCCGTCGCCGGCTCGGAAGGGCTCGGAAGGGCCCGGTTTGCTTGGCCGTAGGGCCGGGCCTCCCGGCTGGCGGTGGGTTTTTGCGTCGTTTTTGGGAAGAGTAGGGATGGATTGGGCCGCTTTGGCGTTGGGAGACGCCGGGCGGTTGGCGGCCTTCGGGGTCGCCTTTGGGGTACCTTTCGGGGAGGCCCCGGGGGCGGCCTTTGGGGCGCCTAGAGGGCCGGCCGTGATGGTTTGGCCCCTGCCCGGGGGCGTTTTCTGGCCCGCCGGGATCATATTGTTGTCTTTGGAGTCAAGCAATCATGGAAGCCTTATCATCGATCGTGGCCAATATTAGCGGCTTTATTTGGGGGCCTTGGATAATAGGTTTTTTGGTGGGGACGGGCATATTCTTGTCCATCCGGCTAAAATTCCTCCAGTTCTCGCATTTGGGTTACGCCCTCAAGCTGGCCTTTAACCGCAAGGTTAAGCCGGCTGAAGTAGGCGACATCAGCCACTTTGGGGCGCTGATGACCGCCTTGGCGGCCACCGTCGGGACCGGCAACATCGTCGGCGTGGCCACGGCCGTAATTTACGGCGGGCCCGGGGCCGTGTTCTGGATGTGGGTAACGGCCATCTTTGGCATGGCCACTAAATACGGGGAGGCGGTCTTGGCCATTAAATACCGGATTACCGATAAGTCCGGGAACATGGCCGGCGGCCCCATGTACTTTCTGGAGAGGGGTCTAAACCTCAAGTGGTTAGGGATTCTGTTCGCCTTTTTTGGCGTTATGGCATCCTTTGGTATAGGAAACATGACCCAGAGTAACTCTGTGGCTGGAAACGTCATGGGCACGTTTCACTTGGTCCCATGGGCCACCGGGATTATTCTGGCCGTTTTGACCGCCGTGGTCATTTTGGGCGGGGTTAAAAGCATCGCCAACGCCGCCAGCGTCATAGTGCCGCTGATGGCCGTCTTTTACGTGTTCGTGGGCTTGATTATCATCGTGATGAACCTGAACTTGCTCCCGGCCGCTTTGAGTGCCATATTCACCCACGCCTTTACCATGGAGGCCGGAATCGGGGGCCTCTTGGGCACGACCATACGAATGGGAGTGGCCCGCGGGGTTTTCTCTAACGAGGCCGGGTTGGGCTCGGCCCCAATCGCCGCCGCCGCGGCCAAGACCGACCACCCTTGCCGCCAGGCCCTGGTCTCCATGACCGGCACCTTCCTGGACACCATCATCGTCTGCTCCATTAACGGTATATTGCTGGTCATGGCCGGGCTGTCCAATAAAGTCAACTTCGGCGAATTGGGAAAAATCGCCGACACGACCTCCGGCTACGCCGCCACGCTGACTTCCGAGTCCTTCAACATGTTTTTGCCTAGGTTCGGCGGCTTGGTCGTCACCGTATCGCTTATTTTCTTTGCCTACTCCACCATCTTGGGTTGGTCGTATTACGGCGAGCGCTGCCTGTACTACCTGACCGAAAGCAAATTGGCCAGCTTAGTCTACCGGGTGCTTTTCGCCTTCTTCGTCTATATCGGGGCCGTGGTTCAACTCAATTTGGCTTGGGACATATCCGACATCTTCAACGGGGCCATGGCCATCCCCAACCTGGTGGGGTTATTGGGCCTTTCGGGGGTAATCGTCTCCCAGACCAAGGATTTCTTCACGAGATTCTACAATCCGGAGATGGCCGCCAAGAAAAGACGTTGATACCCCAAAAACCTTTGCCCCTTCAGGGAAAAAAAAGCCGGCCAGTGGCCGGCTTTTTTTTGGGGGCTTTAGAAGTCCAAGACGTCTCGGCAGGCGGCCAGATCCGGGCGAATCAGATCGGCCCCGGCCCTTATCAGCTCCTCCTGGGATACCCCGCCCCGCAGGATGCCCAGGGCCTTAACCCCGGCGTTCTTGGCGCAAACCATATCGGATATGGCATCCCCGACGTAAATGGCTCGGGTGGGATCGACGCCCAGTTGGCGCATGACCGTAAGGAGAATGTCGGGTTCCGGCTTGGGCCTGGGCACATCGCTGGCCCCCACGGCCGTGTCGAAGTACTTGGCCAAATCCAGGGCGGCCAGATCCAACCAGGGGTTAGTTCTGTTGGTGGCCAAGCCAATCAGGAGGCCCTTGGATTTGGCCTCGCTCAGAAGGGCCGGGGCGTCCGGGTAGATCTTGGTATTTTTCAAGACTTTGGTAACGATTTCGTTGTAGAGGTAATCCTCCCATTCCGGTCTGGCTTCCCCCCACAGTTCCTTCCAAAACTCGTCCAAGGGAAGGCTTATGGCTTTTAGGATTTGGTCGTCGGTCCGCGACTGGAGATTAAAGCGTTCGGCCAGAAGGGCAACCCCGAGGGCGCAGGCCTCGAAGGAATCGGCCAGGGTCATGTCCAGGTCAAATATTATGGCGTTTAGCATCGGTTACCGGATCTTTCAGCGGAAGTGGCAAACCGGGGCGGGGGCCCGGATTTAGTTTAATTTGTCGGCGCGCGGTTTTGGCGCCTGGCTTTTGGCTTAAAACTCGGCGTAGACCTTGGCCGGAAGGCCCGTCCCGCCAAAGTCGAAGACGGCGGCGTAAACGGCAATGGGCCGAGAGGCCGGGAGGTTGGCCAAGTTGGTCAGGTTTTCGATGACGTAGGTACCGGCCTTTTCGCAGGCCGTGTCGGCTTTGGCGTGATCCGAGTCGGCCCGAAGGCCCCTGGAGTCCAAGCCCAGAAAGCGGACGCCCAGATCCAAGAGGGCCTTAAGAAGTTCCCAGTCCAGATCGAACTTGGCCGACAGGTAGGCCTCGGAGGCGTAGGGGTGGCTTTCCATGATCCCGGTGCGGAAGATCAAAAAATCGCCCTTGTGGATTTGGGCCAGATCGACGTCGGCCAGATTTAGGCTGCCCGAAGGCACTCGGGAGCTGACGTCCAGGCACAGTCCCCGGCTCTTGAAATACTCGGGCGGGACCTTGGTGCCCAGGAGACGATCCAGGTGGGTCCCCCAGTGGCCTACGGCGGTCAGGGAAGAAAAACGTTTGGCTTGGGATTTGTCCCCGAAGGATTCCAGATCCGGGGCCTCGAGATTGAAGGGCAGCGATAGATCGATTATGGTCGAGTCGGACATGGTTTACCTCGGTTGTTGGCGTAACGGTTCATTTCGTCGCCTAAATGATAGAGTCCGCGGGCTTATTTGTCAAGGCGGGCTTAGATTAGCGCCAAAATGGGCTGGTATTGAGTCCATGGACCTGCCTGGAGCAAAAAAGGCTAAATATTTATAGATAAAGGATGGATATAGGATGGATAAAAACATCAATTTTGCGTAAAGGCTTGGCTAGGCCAGGGCCAAAGGCGAGGGCAGAGACGGGAAGCGGGTTCAGTGGCTGGGCGTCGCTTCGGGCGGGGCCAGGGCCAAAGGCTAGGGCAGAGACGGGAAGCGGGTTCAGTGGCTGGGCGTCGCTTCGGGCTGGGCCAGGGCCAAAGGCGAGGGCAGGGCCGGGAAGCGGGTTCAGTGGCTGGGCACCGCTTCGGGCGGGGCCAGGGCCGGGCGGGGCCAGGGCCGGGCAGCGCCAGGGGCGGTAAGGGTAGGTAAATAATCTTTTGGTGCTGGGAGGTTAGTCAAGTGGTAACAAAAAATTTCGTTCTTTTGTCAAATTTTGCGAATTTATGTGATTCTCTTTAGTATACTGTTATTTAACGTTTCACGTTGTCAATTTCTGAACGTTAATGTAAAATATTATCCGAATCCCTTGCGGCAAAAGTCGCAAGCTCGGATTTTAATTTCAATGGCCGCATTTAAAGCCTAAATCATGTCGGTAAAGTACTTGTAAAAGTAACGTAAAAAAATGTTTTAGCTTGTTTGTCTAGCCGAAGGCAACTAAGATTAGGCCCAGGCGGTTGGCCCCAAGCGCCAACGAGGGGGCCGGGGACCCAGGCGGCGGTTATCGGTTGAACCGGCGATGGGCCGAAAGCCGGAGGCGGGAGGCCGGATGGACCAAATCCTTCAGCCCAGTGCCGGGGCACTGGGCTGAAGGATTCGGGCGGTAGTTATCGATTAGGCTATAGGCTTTGGCGGTGGCCAAGGAGCGGAAGACATGCCCACTTACGCGTATTTTTTTCTGTCGCTGGCCATTTTGATTGGGGGTTACGCCATCTATGGCCGGTTGGTGGAGAGGCTCTTCAAACCCAATTATCTGAGACCCACCCCGGCCGTGACCATGTATGACGGGGTCGATTACGTGAAGCTTCCGACCTGGAAGCTATTTTTGATTCAGCTTTTGAACATAGCCGGCGTCGGGCCGGTTTTTGGGCCAATATTGGGCGCCCTTTACGGACCCTCGGCCCTGTTGTGGATCGTCTTCGGGACGCTCCTGGCCGGCGGGGTCCACGACTACTTCTCTGGCATGCTTAGCTTGCGCTATGACGGAAAATCCATAGCCGACGTGGTCGGCTACACACTCGGAAACGGCTTTAAGCAATTCATGAGAGGCTTTTCTTTGGTGCTTTTGGTGCTGGTGGGCGTGGTCTTCGTGACCGCCCCGGCCGGCATCCTCAACGGGCTCACCTCGGAAAAGTGGCCGTTAATCAACACCGGTTTTTGGCTGGCCGTGATCTTCGGTTACTATTTTTTGGCCACCATTTTGCCCATCGACGTTATAATCGCCAGAATCTACCCGCTCTTCGCGGCGGTGCTTTTAATCATGGCCTTCGGGGTGGCCGGCGGCATGATCGTGAAAGGCTATGTCTTCTATGACTGGCCGGAGATCACCCAGGGGGCCACGGTATTGTCCAACGTCCATCCCAAGGGCTTGCCCATGTGGCCCTTGATGTTCATAACCATCGCCTGCGGGGCCCTGTCGGGATTTCACGCCACCCAGTCTCCGCTCATGTCCCGCTGCTGCCCCAACGAAAACAACGGCCGGCTGGTCTTTTACGGGGCCATGGTAGCCGAGGGCGTCATCGCCATGGTCTGGGCCACGGCCGGCATGACTTTCTACGAGAGCCCGGCGGCCCTCCAGGCCGTAATCGACCAGGGCGGGGCCGGTTTGGTCGTCCAGAAAATATCCCTTTCGGTACTGGGCGGCGTCGGCGGGATCCTGGCCATCTTGGGCGTGGTGATCCTTCCGATCTCCTCGGGGGACACGGCTTTCCGGGCGGCCCGTCTATTGGTCTCCGACTTTACCGGCGTCTCCCAAAAGAAGGCCCTCTCCAGGCTGGCCATAGCCGTACCCCTGTTCGCCATCGGCATCGTTTTGTCCCAGATAAAATTTGAGATCGTTTGGCGCTACTTCGGCTGGGCCAACCAAACCCTGGCCACGCTTGTCCTTTGGGCGGCCGCCGCTTATATGGTCAGGCGCGGGGGCTTCTATTGGCTGGTGGCCATACCGGCGCTTTTCATGACGGCCACGACGGTTGCCTATATCATGGGCGCCAAAGAGGGTTTCCGGATTCCCTGGGAGCTCTCCACCTGGATAGGCTTCGGGGCCGCCGCCGTCTCTCTGGTCTGGTTCGTTCTCAGCCGGGACAAGTTCCGGGAAAAAATCCTTTTGGAACTGCCGGTCCACCGCGATTGCGCGCCCGGCGAACGGCCCCAACTCCCATAACCGCCGGGGCTATGGGCGCCCCGGGGCTACGGCCCACCGGGTCCATGACTTACCGGGTTTTGTCTCAGCATTTTTTCGTCCCCCCCGGCCCCGGCCAACCCCAAAGTTGGCCGAGGTTTTGGGGGGTCGTTTTTGGCCCGTGGGCTTAGCCTTTGGTCGCCCGGCGGGCCGCCCGGCGGGCGGAAGCGGCCTTGAGGCTCAGGCGGAGCTTGTAAGCGGCGGGGATTATGAACATGGACAGGGTGAAGGCCGTGACCATTCCGCCGAAGAGGGGGGCGGAGATGCGGCGCATGACCTCGGAACCCGTCCCGGCGCTCCAAAAGATGGGGACCAGGGAGACGACCACCGTGCCCACGGTCATGGCCTTGGGACGGACCCGCAAGGTAGCCCCGGCGTGGATGGACTGGTCGATTATGGTCTCGGTCAAAAGGGCCGGGGTTTCGAACTCGGGGGTCTCCTGGGCCGCTTGGCGCAGGTAGATGAGCATGATCACCCCAAACTCGGCGGCCAGCCCGGCCAGGGCGATGAAGCCCACCCCGGAGGCCACCGACAGGGAGTAGCCCTGAAGGTACATGAACCACAGGCCCCCGACCAGGGAGAAGGGCAGGGAAGCCATGATCATGATCGAGTCCGAGGCGGTTTTGAACTCCATGAACAGGAGTATGAAGATGATGACCAAGGTGGCCGGGATCATGAGCTTAAGCCGGGCCGTGGCCCTTTCCAGCATCTCGTATTGGCCGGTAAAGGACAAACTCACCCCCGGGGGCCTTTGGACCTTTTCCAGGAAGGCTTGTTTTAAGTCGCTTACCACCGAGACCATGTCCCGACCCCGGGTGTCCAGGTAAATCCAGACCGTCGGCCGGCCCTGCTCGCTTTTGAGCATGGAAGGACCGGTGGATACGCTAACCTTGGCCACCTCGCCCAGGGTGATCTCCTGGCCCGAGGCGGTATATATGGGAAGGTTGGCCAGGGCTTCGGCGCTATCCCGGTAGGCCTGGGGGTAGCGAATGTTGATGGGGTAGCGGGCCACGCCCTCGACCGTCTCGCCGATCATCTCCCCGCCCACGGCCAAGGAAACGAAAAGCTGGACGTCGTCGAGATCCATCCCAAAGCGGGCGGCCGCCGCCCGGTCGATGGAGACGTCCAGGTAGCGTCCCCCGGTCAGGGTCTCGGCCAGGGCCGAGGTCACCCCGGGGATGGTCTTGGCCACGTTCTGGACCATCTGGGCCACTTGGTTGATTTCGGCCAAGTCGTCCCCGGAGACCTTAATGCCTATGGGGCTTTTAACCCCGGTGGAGATCATGTCGATGCGGTTCCGGATGGGCGGGACCCAGAGGTTGGCCACCCCGGGAAGCCTTACCGTGCGATCCAGTTCCTCGATTATGGCTTCCATGTCCACGCCCGGCCGCCACTCGGACTCGGGCTTAAGGCGGATGGTCGACTCTATCATCTCGATGGGGGCCGGGTCGGTGGCCGTCTCGGCCCGGCCGGCCTTCCCGAAGACTTGATCGACCTCGGGCACGGTCATGATGAGTTTGTTGGTGTTTTGCAAAAGGGCCCCGGCCTCGGCCACCGAGAGGCCCGGGAGGGTGGAGGGCATGTAGAGCAGATCGCCTTCGTCGATTCTGGGCAAAAACTCGCCGCCCAACCGGCGGGCCGGGTAGATAGAGGACAACAGCAGCAGGAGGGCCACCAGGAGCGTCACCCAAGGTTTTTTTAGGGCCACGTTCAAAAGGGGCTGGTAGATCCAGATCATGAAGCGGTTGATGGGGTTTTTGTGCTCGTCCGGGACCTTTCCTCGGATCAGATAGCCCATCAATACCGGTATTAAGGTCACCGAAAGAAATGCCCCGCCGGCCATGGCGTAGGTTTTGGTGAAGGCCAGTGGGCCAAAGAGCCGGCCTTCCTGGCCCTCGAGGGCGAAGACCGGGATAAAGGAGAGGGTGATGATCA
>JAIRNQ010000193.1 GCA_031257955.1 Deltaproteobacteria bacterium
TTGAGTCGGGACCACTTGGGCCAAGGGAACCCCCGGCCACCGGCTCTAAGCCATTTGAGTCGGGACCACTTGGGCCGGCCAACCCTTCTGGGCTCGCCTTGGTCCGTCAGCCTAAGCCACAGTTACCCGTATGCCGTCTGCGCCCTGGCCCCCCGGGCCGTGGGCGTGGACGTGGAGCGGATCTCGCCGTTATCCGTTGGGGATTTTCGGTCGGTCTTCACCCCCCGGGAGATGGCGGCCATAAACGATAGCCTTTGGCCCCAGTCGGAACTAATCCGCCGCTGGACGATCAAGGAGGCCATTTTGAAGGCCCTGGGCCTAGGGTTTTTGGCCGACCCCTTGGCTCTGGACACCAGCCCGCGAGAACCCGAGCGCCTCGTGGAGACCAAGGCCGGGCCCCTCCGCTGGGACCACCTGGATTTGGCCCAAGATTTCTGGCTCTCCTGGGCCATCTTGGATACGGAGCGATAAACTGGGGCTATTCGCTGGCTCTGGAGGCGACCCAACCATATGGCCAATATCGGGGCCAATAATGGCCCATTATTGGGCCAATAACAGTCCATTATTTTTCTGGTAACTGGTTATTCAATTAACTGATTATAAACACATACATCTCGCCATTGTTCCAATTTAGTGGATTGTCGCCAAGGCGTTGGATGCGGATTTTTATTGTCTCGTTATTTTTGTCGCGGAGATAGAACGGGTAGGTTGTTCATGGGTGATATCGGCTATATCTTTTCTGGGCTAGGGGCTCAGTGGCTCGGCATGGGTCAAGACCTTCTGACGAAGAACGTCAAGTTTAGGGAGGCCTTTAGGGAGTTTGATCGGGCCTTGGCCTCCAAAGTCGGCTGGTCCGTGGAGGAGGGTTTGGGGGACACTGGCCGCGACCTTAAGGAGGCGACCTTCTGGCACCCGGCCATCATGGCCATGGAATGGGGACTATATAAAGCCTTGGAGGGTCTGGCCCCAGTGCCGGACGTGGTCATCGGCCACAGCGGGGGCGAGGTCATGGCCGCGTTGGTCAGCGGGGCCATAAGCTTAGAGCAGGCCGCGTTTTTGGTCTCCGAGCAGATACGGCTTATGGCCAAGGCCCCAGCCGGCGGGCTCCTCCATCTGGCCATGGGTCTCGCGCGGGCGCGGGAACTGGCTTCGGATTACTCTCTTACCATAACCGCCCATAACGCCCCCAGTTCCTTCGTGGTGACCGGCAGCGAAGGGGATCTCGCGGCCCTGTCGGCTCGAGAAGATCTAAAGCCCTTAATCCGGCGGGTCTCGGCTGACCGCCCTTTTCACTGTTCGTCGTTCGCTCCGTTTGTGGACGAATTCGCCGAAAGACTCGCCCCGCTCCAACCTCAAGCGGCCGCCGTTACCTTCCTCTCGGCCAAGGATGGTCGGGTCCTCCCGGGCGAGGCCCTGGGCGCTCCCTACTGGCGCGACCACGTCGTTGAACCGGTCCGTTTCGATCTGGCGGGCTCGCTGGCCTTGGACTTAGGGCTCCGGGTGGTCCTGGACTTCTCCCCCCACCCGATACTCTTGGAGGCCTTGGCCGAGATGGCCGCCGGGAAAAATCTGGACGTCGCCACCTTCCCAATGGCCCAAAGGGGGGCGGATAGCCAAACGCTCTGGGCCGAGGCCCTAAAGGCCTTGGGCGATAGGGCGGCCACCAAGAAAAAAGGCCATGTTGCCGGAGTGGCAAGACCCGCCGGATCGAAGGGCAAAGCGGCCGCGGAAGGCGACGAATACGAGGGCCTCATTGACTTGGGGATCTTTGAGCAAACCAAGGCCGCCCTGGCCACCTTGCCCCCGGAGATGGCCCGCGCCCAGCTGGCGCGGCTAATCGTGGATATGGCCCTGGCCTTAATCGAGGAGGAAGGCCACGGAACCGACAACGGGACCGGCCACGGGCCTGGAAACGGAACCGGCCACGGGGCTGGAAACGGAACCGGCCACGGGCCTGGAAACGGTAAAGACGGCGGGGCCGGCCATGGGGCCGGCGGCGGACTGGCCAAGAGCGAGGTCGCCGACAAGGCCGACTTGGTCGGGCGGCCGTTCATGAGCCTGGGGCTTGGGTCTTTGGGGTTAATCCGAATGATAGCCGAGCTTAGCCAGAAAACCGGCCTGAAGCTTTCAAGTTCCCTAGTTTTTAGTTACCCAGAAGCCAGCGGGCTAGCGAACTACCTATACGATCGTTTTTTTGGCTCTGAGGCCAAGGGGAACGGTCGGGACAAAAAACGGGTTTTGTCCAGCCAACGTCTGGGAGAGCCTTTGGCCTTCGTGGGGGCCTCGGTTAGGTTTCCCGGCGGAGTAAACGATCTGGACGGCTATTGGGACCTCCTGAGCCGCGGCGTGGACGCCGTGGGGGCGATCCCCAGGAGCCGCTGGGAGGCCGAACGCTACTATCACCCGGATCGGGAACACCCGGGGACCATGTACACCATGGAGGCCGGGTTTATTGAGGACACCTTCAGGGGCTTTGACGCCGATTTTTTCGGCCTGGCCGGAAGGGAGGCCAAACAACTTGACCCCCAGCAAAGGCTCCTATTGGAGATGAGCTGGGAGGCCTTCGAGAATGGGGCCATTAACCCTGCCGAATGGCGGGACGGCCGGGTGGGGGTCTTTCTAGGCATGACCAATAACGAGTACGCCCGAGCCCACCGCGATTCCTATCGTCGGGAACTCATCGACGCCTATTCCCTGACCGGGACGACCATGAGCGGGGCTTGTGGGCGGATCTCCTATTTTTTTGGCTTTAGGGGGCCCTGCCTCTGCGTTGACACGGCCTGTTCCTCGGCCATGGCCGCCCTTTCCCGGGCGGCTCAGAGCCTTAGGCTCGGGGAGTGCGATCTGGCCTTGGTCGGGGCGGTCACCTTGATGCTGATCCCCGACATGCATATTTGCTTCACCAAACTGGGGGCCATCAGCCCGGATGGACGCTGTAAGACCTTTGACGACGGGGCCGACGGTTACGGACGGGGCGAGGGGGGAGCGGTCGTTCTCCTAAAGCGCCTGTCCGACGCCCAAGCCGACGGCGATTTGATTATGGGTCTCCTCCTAGGCCAAGCCCTCAACCAGGACGGGCGCAGTAACGGTCTGACCGCCCCCAGCGGGTTGGCCCAGCGAGAGCTCATAGAGGAGACCTTGGCGCTGAGCGGTCTTAGCCCGGCGGACGTCGATTACGTGGAAGCCCACGGGACGGGCACGGCCCTGGGCGACTCGGTCGAGCTTTTGGCCCTATCCCAGGCCTATGGCCCCGGAAGGGTCCAGCCCCTGGCCCTGGGCTCGGTCAAGGCCAATATCGGACACCTGGAACCCGCGGCCGCCCTGGCCTCGCTTCTGAAGATCCTGGTCTGCTTTAGGGAAGGCTTTATTCCGGCCAATATCCACCTAAAAACGCCCAACAAACATTTCGACTGGAATACTGGACGCCTCTTGGCCCCGACCAGCCCGATACTCTGGAAAACCCCCCCCGGTAGGCCCAAACGGGCTGGCTTTAGCGCCTTTGGATTTTCCGGGGTAAACGGCCACGCCATCGTCGAGGAATATATCCCCCCCGCCCCCGTCGCCGTCAACGTAGTTGCCGGCGCCGAGGCGACCGTCGCCGGGGCGAACGTAAACGACGTTACCGTTGCCGTTGTGCCGGATTGGAAGCTTCCGCCGCTTCCGTTGTTTCTCTCGGCCAAGAGCCCCGGGGCCCTTAGGGAGCTGGCCAGGCGGGTGGCCGAGAGGCTCGCGGGGGCCAGCCACCAGGAGGCGGCCTCGTTGTGTCTTAGCTTAGCCTTACATAGACCGCATTTTGATTATCGGCTGGCCCTAGTCGGGTCCAAGCCCTCGGACCTTACGGCCATAGCCAACCGGGAACCCGCCAAGACCAGCGGGGTGCCCAAGATTGGACTTCTCTTCACCGGCCAGGGGGCCCAGCGCCCTGGGGTGGGCCTGGAACTTAGCGGCCACTACCAAGCCCTAAAGGACAGCCTTGAGCGCTCGGCGGCCATCTTGGCCCCTCTGGGCCTGGATCTCATAACCGTACTGGACCCGGCCTGGACCCCCGAGGAGACGGCCGAGACCTCCGTTTCCCAGCCCCTGATTGTCGCCGTAAGCTTAGCCTTGCTGGATCTCTGGACCAGTCTGGGCCTCTCCTTTGACTCGGTCCTGGGGCACAGCGTGGGCGAGTTCCCGGCCATGGTAGCCGCCGGTTTTCTCTCGGCCCGACAGGCCCTGGAGTTGGTGATCCAAAGGGGCCGCCTGATGGGCGCGGCCCCCGGCCAAGGGGGCATGATGGCCGTCTTTCTTTCGGCCGGGGAGATGGGCGACGTTTTAAAAGATTTCCCAAGCCTCAGCCTGGCCGCCGACAACGCCCCCAGTTCGGTCACCGTGGCCGGCCCCAACGCCGGGCTCTCTAAACTCGGGGCCTTTCTGGAGGCGCAAAAAATCCCTTACGCGCCCCTTAGAGTCTCCAAGGCCTTTCACACGGCCCACATGGCCGAGGCCGCCGAGGGGGTGGCCCTGGCCGCCGAAAGGATCCTGGGAAAGGCCGTGGCCGCCCCGGCCACCGGGGCCTTTCCCACCCTAATCTCCACGGCCACCGCCGAAAGCCTTAGCGAAATTACGCCAAGCTATTTTAGGGATCAGATAAACGGGCCGGTGGTTTTTAGGACGGCCTCCCAACGAATGGCCAAGAGGGTCCAGGTGGCCCTGGAGGCCGGACCGGGGGCGGCCCTCTCGGGCCTGGCCAGGGAGAGCGCGGGCCTCAAGGCCTTTCCCAGCCTCAAGGCCGGTCAGGGCGAGCTTAAGAGCTTCCTCTCGGCCGCGGCGGGTCTCTATCTGGCTGGGATTAACCTGAATTATAAGGCCCTCTTCGCGCCGCTACCCGGGAAACGGGTCAGTTTACCCCTCTACCCCTTTCAGCGAGAGGAGTATTGGATGGAGGTGGTGACGGACCCGCCAATCGAAACTCGCCCAAAGACTTCGGGCCAAGGCTTGGACGGGGCCAGCCCCACCTTTGGGGGCCAAGCCAGCCCCGCCTTTGGGGACGAGGCCAGCCCCCTTTTGGGCCATAGGCCCATAAGCCCCGCCTTTGGGGACGAGGCCAGCCCCCTTTTGGGCAATAGGCTCATAAGCCCCGCCTTTGGGGAAGCGGTCGTTTTTGAGAAACGCTTCACCGAGAAAAGTCCCTATTTCCTGAGCGAGCACATCCTCTTCGATCTGGCGGTCAGCCCGGCCACCGGGCACTTGGCCATGGTCCTGGCCGCGGTTAAGGCCATACGCGGTTCGCCGCTTTGCGAAATCTCTGAGGTCACCTTCGAGCGGCCTCTCACGCTGGCGAAAGGCCAAGAAAGGCTGGTCCAAGTCATCGTCGACCAACCCCAGGCCAAGACCAGTCCTTTCAGGCTCATAAGTCGCCTTTCCACCAGCCAGTCCTTCACCGACCACGCCAGAGGGACGGTGACCTTTGGCCCGCCGGACGGGAAAGGGCTGGAAGGCCAGAAACTGCCCCTTGGGCCTCCCAGGAAAATAACCGGCGAGGATTTTTACAACCGGTTTATCAAAAACGGCTATAATTTGGGGCCAAGTTTTACTAGAATTAGAGACATCGAGCTTTACGCGATCCCAAACGAAGCCGACCTGATCGTCACCCAGGTCGAGGGACTCGCCTCCGAGCCCCAATACGCGCCTGGCCAAACCCGCTTGGCTAGCCAGGCCAGTCCGGCTAGCCAAGCCAATCCGGCAAGCTTTGAGGGGGAGGTTATCTACCCCGGGACCCTTGACTCCATACTCCAGAGCGTTATGCCGCCCTTAATCGATGGCGCCGAGATATTGATGGCCTCGTCCGAAAAACTCTTTGTCCCCTTTTACCTGGGAAGCCTCAAAATCCTAGGGGACATCCCCAACCGCCTTACCTGCCAGGCCCGAGGCGAGCTCAGCCCGTTGGGCCACATAAATGGGCTGGTTAAGGCCTACGACCAAACGGGGCGGCCCATACTGGCTTTTGAGGATCTCACCTTTAAGGAATCCCCGTTCTCCAGTCAGGAGGCCTACGAAAGCCTTGAGGACCAGGACGATCCCAAATCCTTCGGCGATTTGTTTTACGTCGAAAAATGGCTCGAAGCCTCAGACCTCCCGAGCAAAGCCTCCCAGCCCCAAGGGACCGACTCGTCAAGCCCTTTCGACAAACGCCCACGTCTTAGGATAATCCACCTGGGCCAGGGCGAGGTGCCCCTTGGCAAAACTTCGCCAGACGAGATCGTTTTTAGTCTCTCGCCCGACGGGGCCCTTGGCGAGGCCTCGCCAAGCGAGATCGTTTTAACGCTCTCGCCCCAAGGGGTCCTTGACGAGCGCGCCCGCGACGGGACCCTTGAGGCGCTCCCGCCCGACGGGACCCTGACCCTTGAAGAGTTCACCCGCGACGGGACCCTTGGGGATCTCCCAGAACTGGCCGGGAGTCTTTTCATGGAGGCTCTGGAGGCGCTCAAGTGGGCCATAGCTTCCCCGGTCCCGAAGCGGATTCACCTGATCACCTTTGGGGCCCGGAAGGTCTTTGACTCTGACCAAATCGCCCCCATAGGGTCGGCCCTTCTGGGGCTTGCCCGAACCCTGGCCCTAGAAAATCCCGGCCATTTGGGTATGATCCTGGACCTTCCTCTCTATGGCCAAAGTGGATCTGGCCCAGAAAGATCTATCCGCTCGGGAAAGGACTTTTCCCTGGCCCTGGATATGATTGACGATTACCTAACCTCAGGGAAAACCGAGCCCATCGAGCTGGCCCTCCGGGAGGGGCGCCGGTACCGACCCGAGATCGCCAGATTGCCGCTGGCCAAAACGGCCAGCCTTAAAGATCGCTCGGAAGGGTTTCAGCTTATCGCCGGGGCCAACGGGGCCCTGGCCAAGCACTTGGCCCGCCACCTGGCCCAAGGGAGCGCCACCCGGCTGGCCTTTCTGAGCCGCCAAAAGAAAGAGTTTAGTCAGGTGCCCCCGGACCCGGAAAAGACGGCGCTCCTTACCGAACTAAAGGCCTTAGGGACGCGGGTTGTCGAGCTGCGCGCCGACGTGACTGACCTGGAAGCCTTGCGGGAAGCCCTATCCCGACTGCGGGAGGAAGGGCCGATCAAAGGCGTCTGGCACCTGGTCGGGCGCCTTTCCGACGCTTTGATTACGGATCTGGACCAAGACAAGGTAACCAAGGTGTTCGGGCCCAAGGTTCAAGGGGCGATAAACCTTCACTTAGCCACTCTTGAAGACCCTCTGGAAGAATTCACGGTCTTCTCCTCGGCCGCGGCCTTACTGGGCTCCGGCGGCCAGGCCAACTATACCGCGGCCAATCTTATCTTGGAGGCCCTAATCAATGGCCGAAGGGGCCAAGATCTTCCCGGCGCCGCCCTAGCTTGGGGCCCCTGGGCCCAAGGCGGCATGGCCGAGGGGCCTGGGCGCGAGCGAAACCTCAAGAGTATGGGTTTTACGCCCCTCAAGCCCAGAGTGGCCCTAACCGCCCTGGAAGCGGCATTGGCCAACGGCGAGGCCGTCACCGCCATCGCCCGGGTTAATTGGGCCAAGATGGCCGAAAAGCCCGAAAGATGCCTAGATACCAGGCTAATGGCCCTATTTAGCGATCTTCCGGGCACTGGCCCCAGAGTTAACCCGCAAAGCCAAAGCGGGGACAATCAAAGCGCCCTCTCGCCCATAACCTTGGCCTTGGAAGAAGGGCTAAGGTGGATGGCCCAAACGGGGGACATTGAGCCCCTGACCCAAGCCTTAACCGCCCTGGCCGCCGATCTCCTGGGCTTCCCCCCGGAGAGGATAGAGCGACATAAACCGCTAAACGATTACGGGTTTGACTCGCTGATGGTCGTCTCGCTCCGTAATCACCTGAGCCGGGCCCTAGGCCGGAACGTCCCGGTGACCTTAGCCTTCGAGCACCCAAGCGTCGCCGCCATTGCCGACTGGCTCTACGAGAACCAGCCCGCCGAACCCGCCGTGTCCCCTGGACCCGCCTGCCCAGAAACCATAAGTCTTACCTCCCCGGACGCCAATGGCTTCGAGACCGAGGAGGACCCAGAGTCTTCCGACACCGCGGACCTGGCCCAGAACCTCATAGAGTATATCGATCGCCTCCTGGACGACATCTGAGTTCCCGGCCACGGTCCGGGGGCCGGGGCCGCCCGAAGGGCGATATGGATCGCCCTCCCAGACGACCTTTGAGTTTAGCCTAAACGGCCCCTTTCAAGTCCGGCCCCGGTCAGGGGCCGCCCGGAGGGCGATATGGATCGCCCTTCCAGACGACCTTTGAGTTTAGCCTAAACGGCCCCTTTCGAGTTCGGCCCCGGACCGGGGCCGCCCGAAGGGCGATATGGATCGCCCTCCCAGACGACCTTTGAGTTTAGCCTAAACGGCCCCTTTCGAGTCCGGCCCCTTTCGAGTCCGGCCCTTTCGATTTCGGCCCCTTTCGAGTCCGGCCCTTTCGATTTCGGCCCCTTTCGAGTCCGGCCCTTTCGATTTCGGCCCCCTTTCGGTGGATGAGACAGGCAAGAGACATTGGTGTCCCTATGGAAAAAACGACCCGAGAAAACGCCCAAACACCCCGGGAGCGGGAGTTGATCGAGGCCTTGTCAAAGGCTCGCTCGATCATCGCCAGACTGACCGAGGAGGCCCAGAGGCCAAAAGAAAAAATCGCCGTCATTGGGGCCAGCGGCCTGTTTCCCGCCGGGGGCACCGACGCCCGAGGTTGGGAAAGTTTTTTTGACTCTCTCATGGACGGCGTTCAAAGCGTTTTGGATATCCCAGAGGGGCGGGCCCGCCACTGGCAACGCTTAAACCATGGCTCGACTATCCCCTTGAAACGGGCGGCCTTGCTTACCAGGGACATGCACTCGGCCGATATCTCGCGCTTTGGGCTAACCCCGGCCGAGGGTCGCCTGATCGATCCCCATACCCATCTTTCCTTAGAGGTGGTCCTGGACGCCTTTGATAACGCCGCGGTGGATTTTTCCAAGTTGGCCGGCTCCGATACCGGGGTGTTTTTTGGCCGCGGCGGCCTAGACTTCATACTGGAACGGGTCTACCCGGCTGGCCCCGAGGTCGACGACGATCCCTTCACCCTCACCGGAAACCTTGAGTCCAGCCTGTCTGGGCGCGTTTCGCGCCACTTTGACTTACGGGGCCCCTCGGTCTTCGTCGACACGGCCTGCTCCACTTCCCTGGTGGCCGTAATCCTGGCGGCCAGATCGCTGGCGGTGGGCGATTGTGACTTGGCCGTGGCCGGGGCGGCCAATCTCCTCATCGGCCCTAGGCCCTCGGTTTGGCTCTCGGCCATGGGGGCCTTGTCCCCTGACGGACGGACCAAGGCCTTCGCCGATCAGGCCGACGGCTTTGGCCGCGGGGAGGGGGCGGCCGCCGTGGTCCTCAAAAGGCTCTCCGAGGCCCAACGGGATGGGGACCGGATCCTGGCCGTGATTGAGGGAGCGGCCATCTCGGCCAACGGGGGCTTAAGCGCCTTTACGGTCACCTCGGCCAGCGCCCAAGAGGCGGTCATGCGAAAAGCCATAAACGAGGCCGCGATTGACCCTAGCCAAGTGGCTTACGTGGAGACCCACGGGACCGGGACGGCCGTGGGTGACCCCATCGAGGCCGAGGCCCTAATCTCAGTCTATGGTACAGTACCAAGGCCAAGCGAGCTGCTGATAGGCTCAGTCAAATCCAACATCGGTCACCTGGAGGCCGCCGCCGGCGGGGCCTCGCTACTCAAAGTCATAGGCGCCTTGCGGCGCGGCCAAATCCCCCCTAGCCTACTGGCCGAGACCAAAAGCCGCCTGATTGACTGGTCCGCCGGTATCTCCCTGGTCCAGAGCCCCAGGCCCTGGCCCAATGGCTACGGCCGACGGGTCGCCGGTATTAGCTCCTTTGGCATCACCGGGGCCCTAGCCCATCTCATCCTAAGCCAAGCTCCGGCCCAAGCCCCGGCCAAAGTCCCGGGCCTGGCCCAGTCAAAAAAAGGCCCAACTTACCCCATCAGGGTCGTCTCCCTGGGCGGCGAAACCCCGCCTGGCCGCCCCGCTACCGGCTCGAGCCATACCGCCTCGAGCCTTACCAACTCGGACTATGCCGACCCAAGCCGTACCGACTCGAACTATGCCGACCCGAGCCTTGAGGAAGGCCAGGCCCACAACCTCTATCTCTCGGCCTTTAGCCCCCAGGCCCTTAAGGCCACCGCCGCGGGTTATGTCGATCGGCTCAAAGAGGCCCCCGACTTCGCCCTGATGGCCAGGACCTCGGCTTTAAGGCCCGACGGTCCCTACCGTTTGGCCCTTACGGCCGACGACAGCCTTGAGGCCCTGGAGGCCCTCCGCGCCTTCCTGGCCGGATCCCCCGCGCCCTTTCTGACAGCTGGCCAGCCCAAGGACTGGACAGGCCCAATCTTTTCTTTCGGCTGCCCAGAGTTCCCTAGCCACAATGGGCCGGAAATAACCAATCTCCTGGTTTTCTTCCGGAGCCTGGGAGTGGCTTTCCCCTTCTATGGGGAGACATTCGCCCGCCTCTTGGCCCTCTGGCCCGAACTGGCCTCCGGGCCGCCAAAGGGCCCGCGGGACATCGCGGCCCTTCACCTTATCCACCAGCTCAGCCTAAGCGCCTTACTTGGAACCTTTGGCCTAGAGCCTTCGGCCATCATGGGTTTTGGGCTTGGCGAGGCGGCCGCCTTGGCCGCCGCCGGGCTCTTTGGCTCCGAGACCGCCCTGAAGCTCCTCCATATACGAACCGCGAGCCCAAGCCGCCACGACCCAAGCCGCGGTGACCCAAGCCGCGACCCTCATAGCTTGGCCGCGACCAAGGATCTCTCGCCATTTCGCGACTACCTCTCCAAGCTTTCCTGGGGTAGGCTAAAAAAGCCTTACTTGCCGCCGGGTCACAATCTTTACCTAGACGGGAGCGTTGTCAGCTGGCCCGATTATTTTCTTGACTGGGCCCAAAAGCCCTTAACCGCGTCCTTAACCCCTTGGCCCAATGTACGGGCCCAGCCCGTCCGCAAGGTCCTGGAAATGGGCCCCCATGGCCAGTGGGTCCACATAGCCGAAACCGAGGCCGCGGAAAACGGTAACTCCCCAATGCGGGATGTCTTTCCAACCCAAGCGCCGGACCAAGCTTTTAAGACTTTTCTTTTCTCTCTGGCCAGACTCTGGACCTTGGGCTCTGGGCCCAAAGCCAACCCGGTCGGGACGGTCTGCCCGGAAGCGCTACCCAGGATCCATTTTGACCGCCGCGAGCTCGACTTCCCCTGGCCTTCCCGGGAACCCGAGCTTTCCCGAGAACTATCCCTTTCCCTAGAACCTGGGCCTTCCCCGGGACCGGGGCCGGGCGGCGGGTCTTTCCCGGCGCGCCCAAACGACCGGTTAATCACCCCAAGGCCCGAAGCGGCCAAAACCGCTGAGTCGCCCCAATCTAGCGGTCACGTTGACCAGGCGGAGGCCGCGGTCGCCTTGGGCGCCCTTCAATACCGGTCGTTCCTGGAAGTCTGCCGGGCCCAGATGGCCTCGCTAGTGCGGGACCGAGGGAAGAAAGAATAAGCGGCAAAACATTTTGAAACGCATGGCTTATCATTCATTCCATTAAAGGATTTTTTACTTAAATGATACAAATTCGCTTTCTTTTCCACTTGATCCAGAAAGCCGGCTCTAGGCAGCGCGCCCTTATTTTGACTTCCTTGGGCGCGGGTCTGATTCAGGCGCTTTTACTGTACTCCATAAACGTCTCGGTCACGGAACTCGCCGAGACTAGGAGCATATCCCTGCGGACCTTTCTGATTTTCTCCCTATCGCTATTGGGGCTCTACCGATGTCTGACCATCGCCATGGGCATCAGCTCCACGGTCGGGCGAAACCTGGTCACCAACCTGGAACTGAAGGTCACCGAACGCCTTAGCGAGGTCTCATACCAAGGCTTTATGGAGCTTAGCCAGCCTAAGGTCTTCGAGTCCATCTCCGGAAGCAAGGACATCGTCAACGAGGCCTCCATACTTCTGCCCATATTCATAAGCGGGCTGACGATGTTAATCTGCTCGCTCCTTTTCGCGGCTTACGTCTCGATAATAGGCCTCATCGCCCTCCTTCTGGTCATGGGGGTGGCCGCGACCATATTTTTTTATAGCGACAAAAAATTCGTCTCCGCCCTCTTCCGGTACCGAAAAGACGTCGACAAGTTTCAGCTGTCCCTCAAATCGGTGGTGAACGGTTTTACCGAGCTCAAGATGAACGAGGCCAGAAGGACGGATTTGTTCGATTCCGAGATTAACCACTTGAGGAACAAAGTCCTCCTGGGCCGGCTTAAGACGGATAAATACCGAGTCCAGAATACGGTCATGTACGGGCTGATGGTCTACTTCCCCATCGCCGCCCTTCTGTTCGTTCTGCCCCAAACCCAATTGGCCACTTTCGAGGAGTGCGTCAAAATCGCCGCCATTACCATGTTTAGCACCATACCCCTAATCGGTCTCTTGTCGTTTATGCCCATGTCGGCCAGGGCGGCCATGATCATCTGGGGACTGACTAGCTTCGAGAAAGAGCTGGCCGCTTTGCGGGACGAAAGCAGTGGGTCCCAGAAAAAGGCCGCACCCTTCTCCACCATCGCCATTAAAGGGGGTCGTTTTTCTTACCGGATTAACGGTGGGGCGCGAAATCTCGGCCGCAAAAATTCTCGCGATCCCGAAAGCGATCTCTCCAATGGTTTTGTCCTCACCATCGACGACTTCCACCTAAACCAAGGGGAGTTGGTCATCCTCAGGGGCGGCAACGGCAGCGGCAAAACCACTTTCACCCGCCTCCTCGCTGGCCTGATCGAGCTGGAACGGGGGCAACAGACCTTAGACGGGATTGACATAGACCAGATTGGCCGACAAAACTACCGGGCTTACTTCTCGGTCCTTTTTCCCGATTTTTATCTTTTCAATGGTCTTTACGGGCTTGAGTTCGATCTGGTTGAGGCGCGCGAGGAACTAAAACGAATGGAACTCGACCATGTCGTGGAAATAAACGACCAAGGCCTTTTCTCAAACCTTAAGCTCTCCAGCGGCCAACGAAAACGCCTAGGCCTAGTCTGCGCCATTCTGGAAAAACGGCCGGTGCTTCTGTTCGACGAGGTGGCCGCCGATTTTGATCCCCATTTCCGCGATATCTTTTACACCTCACTCCTACCGGCCCTCAAGGCCGAAGGCCGCGCCCTCTTGGTCGTCTCCCACGATGAGCGTTATAACTACGTGGCCGATAGGATTCTGACCTTGGAATATGGTAAGTTTATTTAACCCTTCTACGGCACAATAAGCGCCCGGGCTTGTAATGCCGCAGCCTTTCAGGCCCTCGGAGTCGCCCCGCCGGCCAGCGGCCCAGCGCCGACCGTCAACCAGACCCCGGCCCTCAGCCAGGCCAAAGCCTGGCTGAGGGCCAGCCAAATCGGTCCAGGGTCGCCGTATAGGCAATTTCACCGCTTCCGGCTACATTCATAGCCGGAAAATCCAAAGACGCGCTGGCGGGCCTTCTAGGCCCGTTTATGGGCCTCCTGGGAAAGGGATCGAAGTCGCCCCCAGAATACCCCAGCGTAAGGGCCCCGGGTCACCGGCCGGATCTTCGGATAATTTAAGGCCCCCGTTTGGGTTAAAATAAACCTGTGGTAGGCATTGGCCAATAAATCCTGCCCCTTTTACTTGGCTCCTTTTACTTGGTGCCTTTTACTGGCACCTTTTCCTTGGCTTCATTTCCTTGGCGCCATTTACTTGAAAGGACTCACGAGTAATGATTCTTTTCCTTCTGGCTCACGCTGGGGGCTTTACCCAGGCTTACAGAGTGGCCTTTAAAGAGCTCGCCGACAACCTTGAGTTAGTGGGCCTGGATCTGCCCGGTCACGGTAACCGGTTACGTGAGCCTCTCCTAGAT
>JAIRNQ010000228.1 GCA_031257955.1 Deltaproteobacteria bacterium
GGTTTTGGCCTCGGCCCTTTTGGCCGTGATGGTCGCGGACAGTTTTTTGCCGGCGTCGGCTTTGGCCTTAAGGAGCGGTAGGCGCTCGGCCAGGCTCTCGTCCCCGGCGCCGTCGCTGAGCCTTTGGGCCACGGCGGCCGCTTCGGCCTCAAGGCTGGCTTTTTTGGCCCCCTTGTTTTTGGCCTCCTTGGCCAGCCGCTCGGTTTCGGCTTTCAGTTTGGCTTGGCCGGACTTGGCTTTCGCTAGGCGGTCCTCGGTTTCCTGGGCCAAAACGTCAAGTTTCCTGACCTTGGCCGCCACCGGCCCGAACTCTTCCAGCTTGGCCTTGGCCGAATTCACAAACTCGACCCGCCCGTCGAATTGGGCCTGGGCTTTGTCTTTGGCCTCCGCGAGGGCCGGGATCTCCGTCCGGACCCGGGCCAGTTCGTTGAACGCCCGCGTCCTCTCCTGGCGCTTAAGGGTCAGGGCCGAGTGATCCCCGGCCAAGACCATGACTTTTAAGGCCAGCTCCAGTTTTTCCCGGCTGGGTTCAAAGGCGGCCATTTCTCGCTCTAGGGCCACCCTCAGTTCCCCAATCGAGGCTATTTCGGCCTCAAGTGTGCCAAGGCTTTCCCGCCAGGCCAAATGTTGGCCCTTTTCGGCGATTTGGGCCTCCAAGGACGTCAGCCTGGCCTCGAGGGCGGCCGCCTCTCGTTTCAGGGCCTCCTCTTCCTCGGGCGTGAGGAGTTTGAGGACTCCGAGCACTTTCTCCATTTCCTCGATATTCTTTTTTTCCGCCGACCATCTCTTATGGGCCCTTATGGATATTTGGGAATAGACGCCCGTCCCGGTTATCTGCTCCAGTATGGGCGCCCGTTCGCTACTGGTGGCTTGCAGGAAGGCGGAGAAGGCCCCTTGGGCCAAGAGGGTCGAGCGGGTGAATTGGCGATAGTCCAATCCGGTTATTTCCCCCACGACCGCGGGGGTCCGGGAAATGGCGTTGGCGATTATCCGGCCCTGGGTCTCTCCCTCCCCCAGTTCGGCCAGGGTGTGGGAAGCGTTTTGGAGTTTGCCGTCGATCTTGCCGTAGCCCCTCTTTTGGGTCCACTGGGCCAGGTAGCGCCCGGCCTGGGTCCGGAAGATCACCTCGGCCTTGCAATCCGGCGTTCTTCTGGTGATTATTTCGTTGTCGCTTTTGTTAACCGCCTCCAGGCGCGGGGTTCGGGCGTAAAGGGCCAGACAAATCGCGTCCAGTATGGTCGTCTTGCCGGCGCCGGTCGGACCGGTGATGGCGAAGAGCCCCTCGGTCACATAGGACTGGTCGGTTAAGTCTATTTCCCATTCCCCGTAAAGGGAGTTTAAATTTTTAAACCTAATCTTTTCTATGCGCAAGGAAAACTCCTTCTCCCTCCCAAAGACCCAGGGTCTTTGGAGTTTGGGCGTATCGATTGGGGCCGCCTAGCCGCCCCGAGAGTACCGGGGGTCCCAGCCGGGCCGGGGGGGCCCGGGTGGGCCCGCCCGTCTATTCGGCCAAAACGTCCTCGGTCTCCATCTCGCCGACCAGCCGGGCGTGGGCCTCCCGCAGGGCCGGCCATTGATCCTCCGGCACTTCCCTGTCTTTGAGGAGACGGTCGAAGACGTCGGCCAGGCTCATCTCGCCCAAGGGCACGGCCTCGTCCTCGATGGACATGGTCAGGGCCCGCCGCCCAACGTCCTTTACGGAAAGTATTTCCAGCCCCGTCCCCTCCACGGCCTCATCCAAGAGGTGCCGATAGTCCCCTTCCAGCTCGGGACCGGTGTGGACCAATTCCACCCAGGCCGCCTGTCCCTTAAGGGCTTTGAGCTTACCGAGCAGGGTAGGGACGTCGCCTTCCAGGCGCTTTAGGGTCCTAAAGGAAGGGACGGGGATGAGCTCGACCGTGGGTGCGGCCAGGGCTTGGCCCGTGGGGACGGCCAAGGCTTGGCCGGTGGGGGCGGCCAGGGTTTGGCCGGGCGCCCCGAAGTCCACCAAGCACACGCTTTTGGTTTGGGCGGCCTCGTTAAAGCCCATGGGTATGGGTGAGCCGCTGTAGCGGGCGGTTTCCCGTTTCCCCACGCATTGGGCCGTGTGTAGGTGCCCTAGGGCCAAGTAATCGAAATGTGGGAGAACGTCCAAGGGTAGGGCCGAGAGGGGCCCGGCGTGGATGTCCCTTACCCCGTCGTCGTCGGAGGCGCTGGAACCCTTAAAAAATAAATGGCCGGTGGCCACCACCGGGACCGGCCTGCCGTTTTCGGCGATCAGCCTTTGGGCTTCCTCGGCCAGTTCCCGGTAATGTTCGCCCAGACCCAAGACGATCTTTTGGTGGCGCTCATCGGCCCCGTCGCCCATCTCGGCCAGCCGAAGATCCGACTCCCGCAGGAAGGGGGCGGCGCAAACGATCAACTCCAGACGCCCCTCGCGGTCCCTCAGGGGCAAAACTTCCCTTAAGGGGTTGTCCCAGGCTTTGGCCCCGATAACGTGCGCCCCAAGGCCTCTGAGGAGGTTTGAGGGGGCCTCCAGAAACGAAGGCGAGTCGTGGTTGCCGCCGACGATGACGGCGTGCCGGCAACACTGGGAACGCACCAGTATCCGGCGCAAAAAATCGTAATAGAGTTCTTGGGCCTTGTGGGTCGGGGTGGTATTGTCAAAGACGTCACCGGCCACGATCAGGGCCTCGGCTTCCCGCCGGTCGACGGTTTCGGCCAGCCAGTCCAGAAAGGCCTCGAACTCGTCGTAACGTTTTTTCATTTTGTTGAGGTAGCGGCCCAGATGCCAGTCCGAGGTATGGATTATTTTCATGCGATTACCGCCGGAAGGGGCCAACGGTATTGGCCTCCCGAGAAAAGATGTCAGTTGGTTCATGGCCGACCAATAGTTCTGGCCCGGCCAATGGGCCGACCAATAGGTCTGGCCCGGCCAATGGGCCAGACCAATAGTTCTGGCCGGCCAATGGGCCGACCAATAGGTCTGGCCCGGCCAAGGGGCCAGATCCTCGGGACTGACCCATCGGCTGAACCCCGGGCCGGGAAAGGCGGTCCGTTCTTGGCCCATATGGCGTTTGGGAAAAGACTGTGTTCCGATGGCGCCGAAAGGTTTAGTGAATCCGCATAATACAATATCCGGTGGGGCTTTGCAACCGCGGGGGCGAAATACCCGGATTTCGCTCACCTTGGGCGTCTTTGGTGCGCCAAAGTTGCTGATTGGGGCTGGACTGGGTCGTATTGGGCTGGGGCCAGGGGCGAGGGTCGTGGGAAGGGGTAGGGGGCCGGCCCCGGGCTAGGCCCGGGACCAACCTCGGCTCAGTATTAATGGGGCGATAATACTGGTTAAAAAAAATAAACTAGAACAATTGTCCCTCAACCTTCGTTTAGTTAAAGGTTGAGGGGGGGAAGGTAGTTGGCGAAAAGCGCGGCTTTGGGCTTACGGGAGGTGAGTCCGTCAATCCTCCTCCACCAAACGCTTTTCCCTGGCTTCTTCAAGAGTATAACCAAGGGCGCTAATGATCTTGCGAATGGACTCCAGGCGGGTGGTTTTGCCAAGCTCCAGGTTCCGAATGACCTTACCTGAAACTTCGGCTTTCTTGGCCAAGCCAAGCACGCTAATCAGTTGGTTCTCGCGGGCTCGGCGAAAGGCTTCGGCATTGACTCTCATAATGCGACTCCTTTAGGGAATATTAAAATAAAGTCAGAAATTAACCAGTGGGATTGGCCCCGACAGGCGACTTTATTTTTGGTAACTTCCAAAATGAACATAATGTAGAGTTAAGGCATTCTAATCAGGATTTGAAGACCGGTAAGCGTGGATAAATCCGTCCGAATGCTTTAAAAGGAATTATAGCATAGTAATCGTGAAATAAAAACAAATAATTTCATCTAGCCTTATTTCAGATAAGCGCCGTTATATGCGGCAACGGGCGTATTAAGGGATATTTGGCTATTATCGCCAGAGATCAAGGCAACCGGCTAAACCGATCCGGTTTGAGTCATCCTCTGGACTCTTTTAAAGCGCAATAATAAACGGCCAGGGGCGTTTCGTGGTAATGATTGAGCCATTGCCCTAAAAACCTAAATCGTTGGGGCTTGTGTAGTAAAGGTACTTAATGGGCCTAGCGTTTCAAGGGATTCGCAAGTTACGAAAGATCGGAGATTTTTTTCCCAACTTTCCAGGGCGAAAACGGGCCCGGAAAAGAACCGTAACATTACAGGCCTTGGCAGAATTTTTTCCTCCAGAATCGATACCGTTAGCGGGGTAATCGTAAAATTGATTGTAAGACTGTTTTGAGACCCAAGGAAGGAAAATGGGGCCCGAGAAAATTTCTCAAGCGCTAAAGCATTTTAACTCTAGACTTTTTTTTGGTCAAGGATAAAATTGGGCCTCATCATCTCAATATGGTCCCGCCCGCCGCCAAGCGTTCTGGCGGGTGTCCATTTTTTGACGGCCTTGGCCTCCGGGGCCCTTAAACGCTAGCCTGGCGCAGGCATGCGACCCTCTTTTGCCAGCCTGGGGCCCCCGGGGGCGCGCAAACTCTGGCCTGGCCGGGCGGCCGGCCCTTTTGGGACGGCCCAGGCAACCAGGGGAGCGAATGTTCTTGGCCGGTAGCGCAAAGTCTGACCGGGGCCCCCGATCGGCCGATAGCCCTGGGCGACGAAAGTTTCAGTCGTCGTCTCGGTTTTTTTTGGGCGGTGGCTTGACGACCATCCTGGTCGCCGGGCCGGGCGGCCTCTGGCCTTGGGGATTTTTTTGGAACCTATGGTAGCTTTGTTGAAGGTCTTGAGTATTATGTCGATGTTATAGGGATCTCTTAGGCTCTCCCCAACTTGCTTGAGGGTGTGGGGGTCTAAATTGAGGGAGAAATCCACCGCGTCGCCGAACCAGGTCAGCGGGGCTTGGCCGCCATGGCCGCCCTGGCCGCCATGGCCGATTGGCCATCGGTTTCCGGGGACTCGGAACGGGCGGGGGATGAATTCCCTAAGCCGTTCCTCGCTCAGCCCGCACTCATCGGGCCAGACGGTCAGTTCCGGGCCGGGGGCCAGGCAGGGGTGGCGCCTGACTTCCACCGACCCGGGGCGGCGGGTCTTGGGGGGTACGGGGGCCGGGCCGCCGGCCAGGAGCTCCCGGAACCGGTCCAGGGACACTCCCGAGGAAGACAGCGTTTTTACCTTAAGGGGGTTTTCCAGATGGCCCCGAACGTAACAGGAAGCCCGGCCGTAGCCCAAGGGGCGGGGCACGAGATTGAGCCGAATGTAGTAACGAATGGTCCTTTTGCTCAAATCAGTGAGCGAGCATAAGTTTTCTAAGGCGAAACGGTAGTTAAACACTGGCTGAGCTCCGGCGGGGTGGCGCCCGAGGTCCCAAGTTCCCAAGGCCCCAAGTTCCCGAGGTCCCAAGGTACCAAGGTCCCGAGGTCCCAAGGCCCCGACCGGTTTCGTCGGGGCGCTGGCGAACGGTCCAAGGCTTGTGGCGATTGGGGCGATCTGGAATAAACTGCTTGGAAAACACTAAGTTACCAATACATTATACAGAGAGGCCTGGGAAGGGTCAAATGGCCGCGCCGGTTAGCCGTCTTTCCCGAAACGGTAACCAATTGGCCCAAGCCAGCAGTGTTCGGCGCCCCGGTACCTCGGCCCGGGCCCCAGGGGCCGGGGAAGGCTCCCGGGTTTGGCGCGAAGGTTAGGGCTTTTTGGGCCAGTCAAAAAACGTTGCCAATCAAGCCCCACTGGTATATAATTTCGTAATTCTGGCTTTTCGGCGTTACCCCTAGAATTTGCTAGGGCCAATTTCGTCCTGGGCTATACCAGTCCCGGCCAACAATATTGTTTCGTTTAAGCGAGGTTATTCCATGGTTATTCTGGTTATCAACGCTGGCAGTTCTTCTGTCAAGTTCACCTGTTTCAACATGGCCGACAACAAAAAAGTCTTGGCCAGCGGGTTGGTGGAGCGGATCGGCATCGAGGGCACCACCATGAAATACACCAACCACAAGGGTGACGAGGTCAAGGGCGAGGTCAACGTAAAAAACCCCACAGACGCCATCAAGCTCATCTCGGAGCGTCTCCTCGACGCCAAGCACGGCGTCCTAACCAAGCTCGATGAAATCAAAGCCATTGGCCATAGGGTAGTCCATGGCGGCGAGAAGATTAAAGACCCCATCATCATCACCGCCGAGGTGAAGGATACCATCAAGGGCTGCTTCTCCATGAGCCCTTTGCATAACCCGCATAACCTCAATGGCATCGAGGCTTGCGAGGGCGTCTTGCCGGGCGTTCCCAACGTGGGCGTCTTCGACACGGCCTTTCACGCCACCATGCCTCCCCACGCCTATCTCTACGGGCTGCCCTACAACTTCTACTCGGAGAATTCCATCCGCCGCTACGGCTTCCACGGGACCAGCCACGCCTACGTCTCCAAGGCGGCGGCCACCCTGGACGGCCGTCCTTACGAGAGCCTGAAGATCGTCACCTGCCACCTGGGAAACGGCGGGTCGGTCGCGGCCATCAAAGACGGCAAGTGCCAGGACACCTCCATGGGCCTAACCCCCCTGGAAGGCCTCCTGATGGGTACCCGCCTGGGAGACGTCGACCCGGCCGTGGTCCTCTACGTCATGAAGCTGAAGAACTTGACCATCGAGCAGATGGATAACCTGATGAACAAACAAAGCGGCGTTCTGGGTCTGGCCGGGATCGGATCCTCGGATCTGCGGGACGTGGAAGCGGCCCAAGACGCCGGGAACGCCCAGTGCCGCCAAGCCCTAGACGCCTACGCCTATAGGGTGCGCAAGTACATCGGTGCCTACACCGCCGCCTTGGGCGGGCTGGACATCTTGGTCTTCACCGCCGGAGTGGGCGAGAATTCGGCCACTATGCGCGCCTCCATCACCAAAGACATGGAAGGCTTGGGCATAAAGATCGACCCCGAGAAGAACAAGGTCCGCTCCCCGGATCCCCGGGTCATCAGCACTTCCGACAGCGCCGTCAAGGTCCAGGTCGTGCCCACCAACGAGGAACTGGCCATCGCCGAGTTCACCCACGCCCTGGTCGCCAAGTAACCCCCCCCGTAACCCCCTTTCCGGGCCAGGCAACTGGCCCACAAACGGAAAACCGCCACCGGAAGCAAACCCGGCGGCGGTTTTTTGTTGCCCGGCCTGGGCGTTGACTGGGGGCGATAAACCTCCGGGTGCCGAACGGAACATGGTTGTGGTGGGGTAGGGTAGGGTTGGGTTGGGTAGAAGGACTGTGGATGAATCACTCAATATAAATGGCTAAAATTTCCAAGGGGAAAATAAACTCGGCCCAGCTTAGGCCCTTGGCCCGGTGGGCGATGATAGTTTCCCAGAGGTAGCGGGCCCGGGCCACGAATTGGCCGGCCAGGCGGTCGTCCAGGACGAAGCGGGTGGAGGTGACAAAGGAGCGGGCCAAGCCGAAGGCCAGCCGGGCCGAGTAAGTTTCGTCGTTTTGTTCTTTGGCGAAGGTCCGGGTCATCGACTCGGCCATCCTGGCCGTTTGGTAGAGCCTGTGGCGACCCTGGTTGCCGACCACCGGAAGGCGGGCGATGGAGACCAGCATGACCGAGACGTCCTGGACGTAATCGGTCTCCCGGGAGCGGTAGATGTCGACGAAGGTCAGTTTATGGCTTTCGGGGTTATACAGGAGGTTTGAGAGATTAAAGTCGCCGTGAATTCTGGCCGTAAAAGGGACTTTAAGGCTTTCCTCAAGGGCTTTGGCTTCGGCTAGGACCTCGGCCACCGGCTTGAGCCGCCAAGAGCCTACGGCGCCCTGATGGCGCATGAGCCGGGGGTACAAGGTGGTGGCTTCCTGGAGGCGATCTTCGGTTTGGCGGCAAAAGGTCGAAGAGACCTCCCGCTCGACCTTGGTCTCGCGCCAGACGTCAAACATGGTCTTGAAGGCCGCCTTGATGCCCTGGGCCGCCCCATCGGAATCATTGTCCAGCAAAAGTGCTTGTAGGTTACGGCTATTAACGAATTCCATTATCAGGGCGGCTTCGTTTCCGGCCTCGGCCGGGATGAAGGCCTTGACCTTGGGGGTGAGCCCGGGCCGGAACTCCTCCCAAATGGCCAAATTGTCCCGCTCCCGGGTCATCTTGGAGGCCGGGCCGTGCTTGAAGACAACGGTTTGCCCGTCTTGCCCGCCTTGTCCGCCCTGGCAGTTTGGCCCGGCTTGGCCGCCTTGGCCCGGGGCGGTCTCGGGGTGGCCGATGACCCCGATGCGACAGCCGGATCGTCCGCCCCAGATGGAGCGAAAATCCAGCCGGGCCGGTTCCATCGATTCCCCCGTGGCTTTTAGCCCCTCGCCCAGGGCCTTGTACTGCTCGAGCTTAATCTTCTCGCCCATGCTGATGTAGATTATCTTTTCGCCAATCTCCAAAAATATGTCGCCGATGCGCTCCAGGTAATGGACGATCATGATGACCGTCACCAGATCCTCGGCCGAGGATCCGGTCCCGAATTCCTTGATCAAGCGGGAGAAGCGGTTGGCGTAGCAGGAATCGAGTTTTTCCTCAACTTGGCCCAGTTTGACGGCCAAGCCCACGTCCCTTTGGAGGAGGGCCGGGTATATTTTATCCAGGCCGAAGAGTATTTCCTTAAAAAACTCGTCCAGGTTGTAAGGATAAAGGACGCTGATGCGGGTAAGGTAGCCGGCTTGGCGGTCGAGGTTCAGAAGCAGATCGCTTATGCGCTCCAGGCGGGAAGCCACCGACGAGAGGCCTTGCAAATAAAGGCTTTCGCGGTTGGGCCCCTTGCGCATGGCCTTTTCCATGGCCAGTTTTTGCAGTTGGGCCACCTGGTTGGAGATGTAGGTGACCCGGTTAAAGAGCGAGCGGCTCTTGGAGGGGTCGCGCCGGAAAAGCAGATCCCTGGCGTCGGTCGCGGATTGGCGGACTTCGGTGGTTAAAAGCCTCAGGAAGACTTCCAGTTCGTCGCCTTTCATGGCCACACCAACCAAAGCCCCGACTGGCCGGGGCGAAATGGGGCCCGAAAAATTCTTACGGGCCGGGGCGAAAAGAGCCCGGAACCCTTACGGGACCGGGCGAGAGGCTGGCCGAAATGCCGGGGTTGGAAGACAGCCGGTTAACCGGTCAGCTTTCGTCCCCGCCGTCGACGGTTTTGGGCCTCAACTCGGAAAAGAGGTCCCTTTTGGGTGGGGCGACCTCGGCCCAGGAAAAGGAGAGGTTAAGGCGGACCCGGCCTTTGCGCAGCACCGTTTCGGTGGTTACGTCCAGTATCTCGGAGGGGATGACCGTCTGCTCCCGGCCGTCGGAGGAGACGGAGATCTTGCGCTCCCTGAAGCCCTCGATCAGGGCCCGAAGGAAATCGGCCACCTGGTCGGGGTCGGAGACAAAATTGTGGGTGAGGCTATTTTTGGGCATGGTATTACCGACCGACATGATTATTTCTTTTCGGCAGCCATCGGTTGGCGAAAATAGGGCCAAAAAAATCCCCCGCTCTCGAAAAATCGGGAACTCGAAAAATCGGGAACTCGATAGTTCGGCAACTCGGGGCCCAGGGCACGGGGGCGCCGGCTGGCCTTGGCCGTCCTGGGGGCCAAAGCCAACTTGGGCTTAAGGCCGGTCGGGCCCTTAGGCCATCCTGGCCCGATACTCGTCCATGGTCCGCTCGCGGCACTGGCCGGCCTTGGCCAAGGCCTCGGCCACCCGGGCCTCCCACCAGGGCGGCTGGAAGCCAATCTCCCGGCCCCGACCGTTCTTGTCCTCGGTAACGTTGGCCCGGATCTTGGAAGACATGTGGGTGTCGTCGCCCATGAAGGCCAAGAGGGGCCGTTTGGTCCGGCCTTTGGCCCTGGACAGGCTCTCGGTTAAAAACACCGCGTGGTTGGGGGTGGAGGGGTTCCAGACCTCCCAGCCGTCAACGTCCAGATCGTCCAGAAGGGCCGGCCAGAACTGGGGTGGGTGAGGGATGACGATGCCAGCGTCCAGTCCCCGCGCCTCCTCTATGACCTCCCGGGTCGTGCTAAAACGTTGGTAATTGAGGCGGTGTTTGACGAAAGACTTAACCACGTTGGCCACCGATAGGCCGCTGCCAAAGAGGATGGGATCGATCCCTTGGTTTCTGGCCAACATGAAGTCGGTGAGGAGCCTATTTTTTAACATCTCCGAGCGACCGTCGGCCAGAACGTCGCGCCCGTGAATGAGTTCCTTTAGGCGGCAAGCGAAAAATCCGGCCAGATCCAGGGCTTGGTGGTCCAACCCGTTGGCGTTTATCTCTTGGCGGATCGATTGGTCGGGGTTGGTCAGGGCCTCGAGGATCTCCAGCAGCTGATGGGCCCGGTACCTATAGGTTCGATCCATCATGTCCAGAAAAACCCCGGCCCGGGGAAGGTTTGAGCTTTTGAAGTGAATTAAAAGCTGGATCTTTTGGCCCAAATTTTCGTCATAACAGTCGGCCTCCACCCCGGCCCAGGGGCCCAAGGCCGTGACCCGGTTATGTTGGGTGGGGATGACCAGCCGGTCGGTGGCCACCGGGAAAGATCGGGATAGGCGGGTCTCGATGAGTTCCAGGGGCACCCACTCGGGGTGGAAGTGGAGGGCGAATAGGCGCTCCTCTTTGGGCGCGAAGGCATCGGGGTTTTCGGCCAGTTCGATTTCCTCGGCCGACAGTTCGACCGAAGTCAGCCGGTCAAAGGCTTCGACGTCGGCTTGGCTAATGTCCTTGCCCAATGGGGTGGCGGCTTGGGTTACGTCGTTCAATTCCATTTTCGTCTCCCGTTGGCGCCCTGGCGAAGCGGCGCTCGGGTTAAGTATCAATTACGCGATAGGGCTCCCACTTTTGGCGTTCAGTCAGTCCCCTTGGCCGCCTGGTCCGGCAGGGTCACGGCGTCAATAATTGTCTCAATATTTGTCCGGTTTGATGATGTCCTCGCTAATTTTGGCCAGCTCCTCCGAGATCATGGCCTGGGCGGCCGCCATGGCCTGATTGGTGGCGGCGATTATTAGATCCGCCAGCATTTCGATGTCGTCGGGATTGACGATCTGACGGTCGATTTTCATGGAGACTATCTGGAGACGCCCGTTGGCCGTGACCTGGACCACGCCCCCGCCGGAAGTGGCCTTTACCTCCATGGCGTCGGAGTCCTTGACGATTTCGGTAATCCGGGCCTGGAGGGCCCTGGCTTGATCCACCAAACTTTTGGTTTTGGTTAAATCGTTTTCGGTCACGCTGGCCTCCACGGAAAGGGTAGCCAGGGGGCCCGAAGACCCCCAAGGCGACCGCTATCACAATAAATTCAATAATTATGGTATGTTATACCAAGTCCAGGGGCAAATCCGACCTTTTCCCCGTGAACGCGCTCCTATCATAGCACGGATCGGGCCAGTTTTGTCCGATCCGGTCCCGGGCCCATCCGGCCCCGGGCCCGCCGGCCGGCTCTCAGTCGTTTCCGTCCCCGTCGGCCACCGGCTCGAAGAAATCCCCCTCGTCGGGATCCCCGCCCTTGGCCTCCAGGGCCTTTTCCGCCGCCGCCATGGCCTTCAGGGCCTCGATCTTGGCCCGCTGGGCCAGTTCCTCCGGCGATATCCTCTCGTAGCCCAAAAATCGTCCGGGCAGGGCGGCCTTAAGTTCTTGGATGACCGGGAGCGCGGCCATTTCTTTGACGATCTCCGCGACCGGGGTAGGCTCTTTCATACTCACCGGCGTCGGCCGAGCCGGGATCAGCGCTTCGCCGCCCAGGATGGCGGTTGCCCAATTCGGCGCCTCCTTGGCCGGGGACTCGGCCGCTGGCGGAACGGCGACCGGGCCCAAAGGTTCAATCGCTGACGGTAGGGGCGCTTCCGGCTTGGGCGCTTCCGGTAGGGGCGCTGCCGGCTTGGGCGCCGCCGGCAGGGGCGCCGGCGGTTCCGTGGCCTCGGCCACCGTCTCGGCCGCGGCCGGATCGGGCGTGGGCGCATCGGGTTCAGGCGTCACCGGCTTAGGCTGCGCCGTTTCGCTGGCCGTCGGCTGGGGGGCCGGCGGGGCGGCCTTAGGGGCGGCTAGGGGAGCGTCCAGGGAGCGGGCCGGCGGGGCGGGAGCGGCGGCCGGTTCGGCCCCGCCCGACTCGAGATACTCGGTGAGCCTGGCGGCCAAGGGTCCCAGCTCGGCCAGAGGGGCCATCTGGCAAAGGCGGATCAGGTGCGACTCCATCAGCCAGCGGGGCTGGGGGTGGCGGGTCAGTTCGCCGTGAAACTTAAGCCAGGCATCCAGGTGCCGGTGGAGGGTAGGCAGGGTCAGCTCCGAGGTGATGCTCTTATAGGAGGCCGTTTCGTCGTCGGTCAGATCCAGCGCCTCGCGGGCGGCCGGGGCGGCCTTAAAGAGGGTCAGCGTTCGGACCAGTTCCAGGGCCCGCAGTCCCAGCTCCTTAAATTCGTGACCCAGGTTATAGGCCTCGTCCAAAACGCCCATGGCGTCTGTCAGATCGCCGTTTAAGGCCGAGAGGACCGTTCGGAGCACGAGATCCCGGTTGATGAGTCCCAAGGCCCCGTCTACGGCCTCGGCGGTGATCTCGCCGGCCGAGGCGATGACCTGATCCATCATGCCCAAGGCGTCCCTCAGCCCGCCCTCGGACTGGCGGGCGATGACGGTCAAGGCGTCTTTGGTGGCCACGATGTTTTCGGTATTGGCCACGTCTGTAAGGCGTTTTACGATATCATCGACTTTAATGCGTCTAAAATCGTATCTTTGGCAGCGGGAGAGGATGGTTGCGGGAAGTTTCTGGGCTTCCGTGGTCGCGAAGATAAAAACCACGTGGCTGGGCGGCTCTTCCAAGGTTTTGAGAAGGGCGTTAAAGGCGTCGGGGGTAAGGGCGTGGACCTCGTCGATGATGTAGACCTTTTTTGGGTTTTTGACCGG
Source organism: Deltaproteobacteria bacterium (assembly GCA_031257955.1). Classification (GTDB taxonomy): domain Bacteria; phylum Desulfobacterota; class Desulfarculia; order Adiutricales; family Adiutricaceae; genus JAIRNQ01. The sequence goes on from JAIRNQ010000228.1 coordinate 12,855, forward strand.
TAAATACTGGACCGACTCGCGAAGGCTCCGGATCTCGTTGATGCCGCGGTTGGAAGCCCCGTCGACTTCGACCATGTCTACGGCTTGGCCGTTTTGGATCTCCAGACAGGAGGCGCAGACCCCGCAAGGCTTGGGCGGCTGCCCCTGGCAGCTTAGGGCCATGGCCAAGAGCCTGGCCGCCGTGGTCTTGCCCACCCCCCTGGGTCCGGTGAAAAGATAGGCGTGGGCCAACCTGCCAACTTCCAGGGCCCTGGTCAAGGTATTGCTGACCTGGGTTTGGCCGATCAGATCCCCGAAAGTCTTTGGCCGATACTTGCGGGCCAGGACCAGGTAGGAAGACACGTTCGCTAGGGCTCCTCTATGCCCGTCCGACTAAACGGGCCAATGCGCCGCCAACTAGCCTAACCTCGGGAACCCCAGGCTTTGGGTCCCGGCGAACAAATGGCCGGGACCAAGGGGCCGAGGCCAGGGGCCTGGGCCAAAGGGCTGGGGTGGGGCTAAAGGGCCAAAGGGTCCTGTCTCTCAGGACAAAGCCTTTTGGCACTTGGGGCAGACGCCGTCCCCGACGACTTCCGGGTGGCGAACCCAGCAGCGGGGGCATTTGGGGTGGTGGCTGGGCGTGACCTTGGCCGTCAGGGGCGTACCCTCGGGGTCTTCGGTAAGCCTCACGGCGCTGACAATCAAAAGCTCGGCCAAGTTATCCTGGGCGGCCAGGATCCGGTACTCCTCGCCGGAGGCGGTCACGTCCAACTCGGCTTCGAGGCCACTGCCGATGGCTTTGGTATTGCGGGCCTCTTCCAGGGACTTGTTTATTATGGCCCGGAGATCCAGAAAGCGCTCAAACTCGGCCGCTTCCGTGGGGATGAGCCGGCTGGGGTCGCTTTGGGGAAAATCGGTCAGAAAGACGCTGGCGTCCGGCTCCAGGCGCGACCAGATCTCTTCGGCGGTAAAGGAAAGAATCGGGGCCATGAGCGAGGTCAGGGTGGTCAAAACTTCCCGCATGACAGTTTGGGTGGCCCTTCTCTCGGGGCTGTCGGCCTTAAAAGTGTAAAGGCGGTCTTTAATCACGTCATGGTAAAGCGAAGAGAGAAAGACCACGAATTTGTTTACCGACTGGTAGATGGCGTGAAACTCGTAAGAGGCGTAGGCGGCCTTGATTTTGTCGGTCAGAGCCGTCAGCTGGTGGAGGACGTAGCGATCCAGCCGGTCCATCTTGTCCGGGCCCAGGGCGTCTTTACGGGGATCGAAGTCGTAGAGGTTACCCAGGATGAAGCGGGCCGTGTTCCTAAAGTTAAAATAGGCCTTGGCCAGCATGTCCATTATCTGGTTGGAAATCCTGATGTCGTCCTGGTAGTTTTCGGCCGAAACCCAAAGCCTTAAAATATCGGCCCCGTATTTTTTGATGATGTCGTCGGGGTCGATGGTGTTGCCCAGCGATTTGCTCATTTTTTTGCCGGACCCGTCGACCACGTAACCATGGGTAAGCACTTCCAGGTAGGGGGCTCGGCCCCTGTTGGCCATGGAGACCAAAAGGGAGGAGTGGAACCAGCCCCGGTGCTGATCGGATCCCTCCAGGTACATGTCCGGCCTGTCCGGGAGATCGCCCCTCACCTCGCAGACCGCCGCGAAAGAGCAGCCCGAGTCGAACCAGACGTCGAGGATGTCCGTCTCCTTGCGGAAATCCTCGCCTCCGCATTTGAGGCATTTGGCCCCTTCGGGCATAAGCTCTTTCTCGGAGAGATCGTACCAGGCGTCCGCCCCCATCTTCGAGAAGAGGGCGAAGATTTTCTCCTGGGCGGCCTTGGTGTAGTGCCACTCTCCGCATTTTCGGCAGAAGAAAATCGTGATGGGGACGCCCCAGGAGCGCTGGCGGCTGACGCACCAGTCGGGCCGGCTTTCTATCATTCCGTGGATGCGCTCCCGGCCCCAGCGGGGCACCCAGCGGACCTGGTCGATGGCCGCGAGGCTGCGGGCCCTCAAAGTCCCGCCATCGGCCCCGGCCGGCGCGCCCCGCGCCGCCGCCGCGCCGGGCGCCGACTCGTCCAAGGTCACGAACCATTGGGGGGTGGAGCGGAAAGAGACGGGCTTTTTGCAGCGCCAGCAGTGCGGGTACTGGTGGCTTATGGTCTGGCTCGCGAGAAGCGACCCCGCGGCCCTCAAGGCCTCTATGACCTTGGGGTTGGCGTCCAGGACCTTGAGGCCGGCCAGCTCCGGCACCTCTTTGGTGAAGCGGGAGTCGTCGTCCAAGGGGGACAAGATGGGGAGGTTGTAAGCCAGCCCCGTCTCGAAG
>JAIRNQ010000261.1 GCA_031257955.1 Deltaproteobacteria bacterium
CCCCCGGGTGCCGATAAAACCGCTTGTCCTCCACCCCCACGGCAATCTTCGGCAAAAGCTCGCCCATGCGCCCCAAGGCCACCGGCACCACCAACTCCTCCTCGGCCGAAAGCCCCACGTACAAGGCCTCCCCGTCCTTGTCCAACAACACCGGCGAGACGGCGAAATTCCCGTACTCCGGCACCTCGGCCAACCCGTAGCCCACGACCACAAAAACCGCCACCGCCACCGCCAGCCCCAGCGCCCCCTTGGCCGCCAGCCGCGCCGCCCGCCCCACTTTTCCCTTCTCCTCAGCCATCGCCTCACCCTTTGGCCGCCCAACGGCGGCCCATCGCCTCGCCTATCGCCTCGCCCTTCGGCCACCCTTCGGCGGCCCTTCGGCTCGCCTATCGCCTCGCCCTTCGGCCGCCCCCGCTCCCCCTCCGGGCCCCAAACCCTATCCACGCCTTTTGACGGTTAAATTATACCAGAGGTGGATACGAAAAATTATGGAAAAACTATGGAATTAGCGTCAACGTGTAGTCAACAATCTGTGTTATTACCTAAATTAGTACCCTCCCCTTACCCCCCCACCCGCCTTAACCCTTCGCGGCCCAGGCCACCCAACACCTTCGAAAGCCATTCCCTTTCGGCCCTTGCCAAATTTTTAGGCCTCAATTTTTCCGACCGGCCTTTAATCCCCACCCTTCCGCCCGGCCACCTCGGCGACTCCCCGACTCCCTAGCCCACTAACCCCCTTAACCCAGACAGTTGCCAAACGGCGCTATCGGCGCCATGTTTCATCCGCGAAAAGGGCCATCAAGCTAATGGAGAAACAGGGTTACGCCAAGAAATACAACGCCGCCACCAACTATCGACTGACCGGGGGTCCAATTATACGCGTCCGCCCTGATAGCCGGCGGAGGCACGACCGTTCTTAACCAGTTAAAAAAAGAGTATTAGCGCAACGTTCCCTCTCTGCGCGCCCTATGGCCGATAACTTGAAAATCCCCAGTTCGCCATGACCCAATGCCCAAGGGCCCGTCGCCTGACCATAAACGCTTGGCCGCCCCTGGCCAAGCCACCCCTCGCGGATAGGGGCCAACCGACCCTTTCCAGCGACGCTGAAACCGCCGACCCGCCTGGCAACCAATCGGCCCGACAAAGGCCCATGGCCCCCGCGCCTCCCAGGCCCCCCCGCGACCGCGCGACTTCCTCCCCGGTCGGAGAAATTTTCCCCTGCCCGATACCAGCCCGGGCCCTGGCCTACCCCAAACCGCCCCACCAACCCGACCCCAAAAATGGCCCCAGTCCAGACACCCAAAGCCAGGCCCCCCCAAGTCCAGCCCCCAGTCCGTCCCACCAAAACCTCCCCCAATGAAACTGACCCAAATTTATCGTTTGGTAAAGGCCAGCAAACACCCTATTGAATTCTAATAAAATTACATACTTATTCTTTTTACATCGCTATTATATTGCCTATATTCACTTTACTTCGCTTGATTGCTCTTTAATGTATCACCGGATATTACCTTCCCACCTGGAATTTTAGTAAATTAAATTTTCAGTATCCATTGACAGTTTAAAATTTTTTATATATAATCGTTGTCGAGAATTATCTCCCCTAAGATTTTCTTTGCTTAACTAGGGAGTTTAATAACATATAATTACTTGAAATTTTTTAGACTCTACTATTCCATATCTGAGCCAGACTGACGCTTAACGGAAAAATTTTCACCGTTTTTATGGCCCATCCGACGCTCGCCTGACTTAAACCAACGACGCCGGCCGCCGGGCCAAAAGGACGACCATCCCAAGCCTAGGCGCCTGGCCAAACAAAATTACGATACAAGCGGCCAAATTTGTCCGCCCAGACTATAGTTGATACTCATACGGCAAATATTTTGGCCCGATAGTTGCTCCCCAGCTCAGCGGGGTAGTCCCATCGGGTAGTTTTTTCCACCAAAGCTAGACCCACAAACCCTGGGCGGCCAACGCCCAAAAGACCCATAGGCCTACAAACGTAACCCATAGGCCCGTCAAAAGGCCACCAACGAACGGAAGCCGGGCGGCCATTTCCAGGCCACCCCCCGGGCCCCAAACAAAAAAAATAGCCCCATGGGCTAATCTTCTCGATAAATACTTAACGTGCTTAGTTCCTTAATCCATCGAAAAATGGACGACAAGCAAATAACGTTAATCTAATATATATATTTTCGCTACCAATTACCTTACATATTGGTATCAAATTTAATCTAGGCTTTTTCCCAAGCCATTTTTTGGAGGTTACGACAATGACCTGGGCAAGAAAACTCATCCGGCCCAAAACGCTCCTAACCATAGCGTTACTGGCCGCCCTCATCCCCCTCGGCACCCAAGCGGCCTATGGGCAAGTAGCCGGGGTCCAATTCGGTACCCTAAACCCAGACGGAACCCCAACCGGCTGGGCTAACTCCACGGGCAACGATACATTTAGCGGCACTTTAGTAGGCCTTACCGCGGATCCTATTGGCGGTACCGGAGGGATTATAATCAAAACTGACGTAAACCCGCCTTACTATCCGGAAACCGGCAGCCGCGGCACGCGAATTTATACTGGTACTCATGATTACAGCGTCGTTGGCGGCGCTCTGTACTTGGCTGGCCAGACCGGGACCCCTTACGGCAATTACGTCCTCATCGAGAATGACGCCATCATCGGCACTCTCGCGTCTGGAACCGGTGCCGTTTGGGGGGGACTCACGAACGTCGCCTATGACGAAACTACCTACCCGCATGGAGCGAACGATAACACAGTCATCATAAGAGGCAAAGTCGGCAGCAGCGTTTACGGCGGGGCCGGCATGATTGCCGGTGCGGAAGTGAAAGGCAACACGGTCAAAATCGAGAGTACCGGCAGAGTGGGTTCCAGCGCCGCAGCGGACGGAGACGTTGTCGGCGGCGCCATAGGCATTTGCGATGGCTCCACTTGCAGCAACGCGGTTTCCGGGGTGGTTTCCAAAAACACCGTTGAGATATACGGTAAAGTCGGTACAGCCATCGGCGGCCTCCATGAACAGGACAGTGGCGGCACCGTTGGCGGCGCAACCTTAGCTGAAGGGAACAAAGTCATCGTCTATGGCGGCGTAGTAAACGAAGTTAAAGGTGGCGCGGCCAACGGGCCGGATGCTACCTCCCTCACCGAAAAGTCAGCGACCATTGAGTTCAACCAAGTCAAGATAACGGGCTTTTCGCTACCCGATGGAACGATAATTAGCAGAGGTACGGTAACCGGTAACATAACGGGTGGGTTTGGCTATTACCACGTCAGTGGAAATACGGTTGAGATCGACGCCCTTGTCGACCTAGATACAACCAATAATACAATAATATCTGGCGGCATTAGCGAATTAAACGATTACGTGGCGGGCGCCAATGTCAGTGGCAACAAGGTCACCATAACCGGCGCGCGCATAATCGGATCTGGGTACGTTTCCGTACGTGGTGGGTTTAGCAAATCGAACGATGCGGTAACCGAAAACAGTGTAGACTCAAACATAGTAAATTTAACCGACATAACGGTCGGCGCCGTTACAGGCGGGGAATCTTGGGATGCCGGAGACGATAACGTCACCAGTAACGAGGTATACCTAACCAACGTAACAGTCGATCGTACTGTCGCGTATACTGGTGACGTCTACGGGGGTTTAGGAACAGGAGGTGATACCGTAACGGACAATAAGGTTTACATCCAGGATAACGCCGATGGCGATGCCGAAACCGTTATTGAAGGAGATCTCTATGGCGGTGCCGTAGACTATGTCAACGTCACCGCTAATGTCAAAGATAACTTCATATATATAAAAGGCGGGACGAACACCATAAATGGCATGACGGTAGCCGCTGGCGAACTGAAAATCACGGGCGGGGAGACTACCTTCGGTACCGCTCCTTCCGCGGGTGGAGTGGTCACCACGGCCCAATCCGGAAAAAATATTACAGTCCAAAACGCCAAAGCGCATTTTTATAATACCGTTACCGCGACAAACGGGCAGATTATCGTCAATAAGGCCCAAGGCAACCAAACCGATACCCTAGTCGATTTTTACGATGACGTGACGACGGGGACGGGAACGGGTGAAATCTCCATCAGCGAAGCCACCGTTAATTTGAAGGGTGACACAACCGCCCAAACCCTCACGACCGGCGCCTTCAAGCTAAATGGAGGGGGCATCCTTAATGTGGGTACGGAAGACTTAGACGTTGAAACGACTACCGCCGCAATCGCTTCCGGCGGCGTCTTGAATATAAACCATACTTCGGCGTCAGAGGTGACTTTTTCTAACAGTCTCACCGTGGGCGCAGGAAGCGTGGTGAACGTTTCTAACGCCGCCCACATCCTGAGCGCCGCCGGTTATGCCATTAACGGCACGGTCAATTTGGGCGTGACGGGGAGTACCTTGGAAACGAGCGGCAGCAATGACATTGAAGTATTGTCCGGCGGAAGTATTCTGTTGACCGCCAACGCCATAGTCGACGCTGGCACCGGCGACTTCAAATTCACTGGTTCGAGCGCTCAACGCGCGACTCTGGACGTTGGCTCCAACACTTTAAAAGTTACCGCCGGTGAACTAAATCTAAATGGTGCCCAAATTACGCTTTCTAGGGCTGGCTCGACTTTTGGCAAGATCACAACCGATAGTTCTTTTGATCTGACAGTTGGTGGTAAAAGCTGGGTTACTCTGAATCTAGGCGATGGTGACGTCCAAGACTGGATAGGCGAAACAGTCATAGAAACCGGAGGCACCAATATTAGCGGCCTAAATAACATTGACGCCGGGTTCTATAACTTGTTTCAAGATGGTACCGCGATTAAAGTTAGCAACGAATTGAATACCTTTACCTATATGCTTAACAACAGGGGACGGCTGACCACGCCAAACATCACGGAGGGTATTGAACTCTTGGATCGAATCGCGGACGGGGGAAGGAATCCCGATTTGATTCGCGATCTGCGCATATTCGTAGAGGATGTGGCGGGTTCTACTGGCCTCACGGCGGCCCAGGCCGAGATGGTCTTGAGGCAACTTATCGGCGAGTCGTTGGTTAACGCCAACGCCGGCGTAATCAACACGGCTTTGAAGACCCAGAGCGTTGTCTACAACCGTCTGGATAGGATTAGGGAAGTCGAAATAGACGACCTGACCCCGCCGGCGGCCGGCAGCGGCGCCGAGCTTAACCGGATCTGGGTGGGCGGTTTTGGCGTCTGGTCCGAAGCCGACAACCGGAACGACGTCTACGGCTACGACTTCTCCAGCGGCGGTTTGGCTTTGGGCATAGACCACAAGGTCGACGCGGCCCCGGGTCTGCGGCTGGGCGTTTCGGCGGCCTTGTCCTCCGGCGAGTTGAGGGGCAAAGACTCCAACACCAGGATTAACATGAAGACCTTGGGCGTGGGCGTTTACGGCAGCTATATCACGCCCAGCAACGTTTTCTTCGACGCCAACTTTGGCTACGCCACCACGATCAACGACTACGAGGTCGATCTTTTCCCCACGGGCCAAAAGACCGGCGAGTTTGACATCAATTCGTGGATATTTGCCATCAGGGGTGGGGCGGTCGTCCAAGGGCCCAACTACCAGGTCATCCCCAGCGTCGGCCTTAGATACATACATACCAGGCAGGAAGCCTTTAGGGACGCCGTCAACTCCACGGTCTGGACCGGCAGGATGGCCAACCGCTACAGCGACAAATCCGACCACATGTGGGACATTCCCGTGCAGGTTAAACTCAACACCACCTTCAACTCGGCCTCTTACATCATAACCCCCGAGCTGAGGTTGGGTTACACCTTCACGGTCGAAAGGCCCGATTACTCCATGAACGTCGGCTACGTCGGGGGCGCCGAGACGGCCAATATCGTCGGGGCCAGGGCCCGCGGCAATTCCTTCCAGGTCGGTACCGGCGTCAAGGTCAACACCGGGGGCCTGCTGGACGGTTTCGTCAACTACGATCTGGACGTGGCCAATGGCTACCGTACCCACAACGCCTCGCTGGGCATAGGGCTTGAGTTCTAAACCCAGGGCCAAAGGCGCAATTTTTAACCTCAAGGGCGGGGCCGACCAAAATCGGCCCCGCCCTTTTTTTGTGGGCCCGGGCGTTGGCGGGCAAAAAAAAAAGATAGGGCGGAAACCAAGGTGGATAGGTGGTTTCCGCCCTTTTCGGTTCGGGGGCTTGGCGAGTCGGGGGCTTTGGCGGGTCGGGGACGGGCCGGGGGCCGGCCCGAGGCTCACCGGTCCCTTAGAGACCGGAGGGCATCTCCTCGAGGAACTTGGCCACCAGGCGTTCCTGCCAGTCGCCGACGGGTTTGAGGCGGCCCAGGAAGAAACGGAGGGTTTTGGGTTCGTCCTCGAAGACGAGGCCGCCAACCAAGTCGCGGTGGCGGTAGAGCCAGCCGATCCGGTCGGCGGCGTATTTGAGCTGGGAGTGGGAGAAGACCCGTTTGGGCACGGCCAGGCGGACCAGCTCCATGTTGGAGAGGTGTTCGCTGCCGTCGGGGTTGCGGGACTCGGACAAGGTCCCCCTCTCCATGCCCCTGACCCCGCTGACGAGATAGATGGCCGAGGCCAGCGCCGCCGCCGGGTATTGATCCTGGGGCACTTGGGGAATGAAGCGGGAGGCGTCCACGTGGCAGCCCAGCCCGCCAAAGGGGGTCACCACCGGAACGTCCTTGGCCGTAAGCTCTTGGCCCAGGGCCTCGACGAAAAGTGGCGTCTGGCTGATATTATGGATGTCCAGGGTCTCCCGGATGCCCACGGCCATGGCCTCCATCTCCCGGACCGACATGCCCCCATAGGTCAGAAAGCCTTCGTAAAGGGGAACCAAGTCCCTCAGGCGTAGGTACTCGTCCCTTTTGGGGGTGCAGATGCCCCCGCCGCGGGCGCAGCCCAACTTGCGGCCGGAAAAGTAAATTATGTCCATGAGGGAGGCGATTTCTTTGACCAAATCGCCAAGGGGCCTATTTAAACACTCTTTCTCGCGGGTTTTGATAAAAAACAGGTTATCGGCCAAGAGGGAGGCGTCATAGATGAGCCGGATGCCGTTTTTGCGGCAGTAGGCCGAAACTTCGCGCATATTGGCCAAAGAAACCGGCTGGCCGCCGATCAAATTGGTGCCGGCCTCGATGCGGGCGAAGGCGATCTTGGAAGGCCCCCCGGCTTCGTTTACCAGGGCGTCGAATTTGGCCAGATCGTAGTCGCCCTTGAAGGGCAGATCGCTGACGGTCTTAAGGCCGGCGTCGCTTATGGCTTCCAGCACCCGGCCGCCCCTTAGGAGCACATGGGCCTTGGTGGTGGTGAAATGGTAGTTGGTAATGACCGTCGGGGTCTCCGGGGAGACGTAGGTGCTGGCAATGATGTTTTCGCAGGCCCGCCCCTGGTGGGCCGGTAGGAAGTACTCGACCCCGAAGAACTCCTGGATGGTTTTTTCCAGGCGGTAGAAGGTCTCCGAGCCGGCGTAACTGTCGTCGGCCATCAGCATGGCGGCGTATTGGGCCTCGCTCATGGCGTTGACGCCGCTGTCGGTCAGCATGTCCAAAAAAACGTCCCTGTTGGGCAGGAGGAAGGTATTGTTTCCGGTCCGGGTCAAAACCCCAAGCCGCTCCTTGGCCGGGATCAAGTGGACGCGTTGGACCATGCGGGCCTTGTGCATCTCTAGGGGAAGGTTTTCGCCGGAGAAAAAAGTCACCCGGGTGTAAGTACAGTCTGACATGTCGCCTCAACTTTTTTTTGCCGCGTCCAAAAAGGCCCCAAACGAAAAGCCAAAGCTAGGGTCGGGACTGTTTTTTTTGCGTCGCTGGTTGTATTTTTCTCGATTAAGCCCACCGAAGGGCTCTATTGCCTTCGCCCCGCCTTCGGTTTTACCGATCGGCCGGGACAAAATCGGGCCTGGCCCGGCGCCAAAATTGGCGCCGGCCGCGATTGGAACGGATTGGGATTGAGTCGTCCTCGGGCCAGTCGTCGTTGGGTTAACCGTTTTTCCGCTTTGGCGTATTTAGGCGTCGTCCGTTTGGCCGTATTGGCCCTTTCGCGGCTTTGGGCGAAAGGGTCAGCGGCTAAAGACGGTTTTGACGAAGGTCTCAAAATAGCCGTTGTCGAACAGAAGCCGGCAGCCGTTCCAGGCCTGGCCCGTGCCGGCGGTCTTGGCCAGGGTCTCGGCCAGTCGCCAGCCTTGATCGTCGGTGTCGCCGTAGACCACGAAAACCCTGAGCGAGCTTCCGTACTGACCCTTGAGGTTCCCCAGCGAGGCGACGGTCTTGGAGGCGTCGGAAGGGAAGCCAAACTCGGAGTAAAGAATCACCGTCTTTCGGCCGGGGATGGCGGCCAGCTCGGTCAGGGCGTCCAGGGCCGGGCTCATGGGCACCGGATCGGGGCTCACCTTCAGGTTTTTTATCCGAGACATCATGTCCGGCCGGTTATAAAGGACCGGGCCGTAGGCCGACTTGGCCTGGGTGTACTCGCTGTCGTCGCCGGTAAAGAAAGCCTTGACGGGTCTGGTCACCCTGGCGGCCAGGCCGTCGGCCTCCCTGAAGCTTATGGGCTTTACGGCCACGAGGATCCCGGAATCGGGGATGTAGCCTATTAGCCGTTCCAGACAAGTCCTCAGGCGTCCCGCCTGGGAATAGCCGGCGCAAGCCGAGGCGTCCTCGCGGTCGCTTTCGGGGGCCTTGCGGCCCCAGGCCCCTTTTACCCCGGAGGTGTCGACCAAAAACACCAGGCCTTCCTGGCTTAACGCCGAGGCCCGGGCGCGCTCGATCTCTTCGGGCGGGGCTTTGTAGTTCCTACGATCCGAGGGCTGGGCCAAGATGACCCGGTACCACATGCCGCCCGATTCCGTCTCGGTCACCACCGAGGCCGGCCAACCGGCCGCGGTCAGGCGCTCGGCCTCGCGCTGGGCCTCCAAGGAGTCCCTGAAGCTCCCCACGAAGCGGCCTTTAACCATGTTTTTAAAGCCCTGTCCGGTAACGGCGGGCGAACTTGGGGACAGGGGTTGCCCGGCCTTGTCCTGGGCGGCCTGGGTGACTATTTCGCTGGTCTTAACCAGCCTTTCCGTCTGGGCCGCCGCCTGGCCCATTTCCCCGGGATTGTCCGAGGGCACGATCTGCCAGTTGCTTATCTGGCCTTGGGCCTGGAGAAGCTTGCCCAATTTCTCGGCGTCCTCGCGTTCCCCGAAAAGCCCGACCATAACCAGCCAATAGTCGCCGATGGGTTTGCCGCCCCCGAGGGCCCTTTGCACCAGCGACTTTCTGACCGTAAAGGAGGCCCAGCCAATCTTTTGGAAGGCGGCCACGCTCTTTCGCGCCGGGGCCTCGTCCAAGAAACTGCCCACCCACAGGGTAAAGAAATCGGCCCTAATGCCCGTCTCGGCCGGGGCCACCCCGGCGAGGGCCTCCCCACCGGACACCCGCAGCGAGGCCGGGTTGGCCGGAGTGGCGCCGGGGGAGGCCGATCCCGAGGCCGCCGTTCCGGCGGCCGTTCCGCCGCCTTTTGGGCCGCAGCCAACGGCCAAGGCCAAGGCCAGGCCGGCCAATAGCGCCAGGGCCAAGGCCCCGCTCCGAGACCGCGTCCCGGTCCGGGGATTATTTCGGTAGTGATTATTCTTCAAGCCAACAACCGCCGCCTGGGTATCGTCGAACTGGCCTTGGGGAACGGACAAAGGGCCCGGCCGGCGGCCCGGAAGGTCCCTCCCAAAAAAAAGCCGGTTTTCTCACGCCATTGAAATATACCCTAAACTTAAGGACAAATCAAATTTTGGACCACATTGTCCCCCTTCGGTACCCGGCCGGCCCGGTACCCCGGGCCCCGGGCTCGGGCCCGGAGATCGGGCCCTGAAATCGGACCCTGAGATTGGACACTGGAATCGGGCCCTGGGATTGGGCCCGGGGTTGGCCTTGGAGGTCTGGCCGGAAAGGCCCTTTAAACGGCCGGAAAGGCCCCTGAGAGCCACGCTGGCTTGGTCAAGGTAGGGTAAGGTGGGGGAGGCGGTCCAAGGGCCGTAAAAGGCCTCTGGACGGGTCGAAGGCCCAAGGCGGATCGCCACCAAGGCCTAAGGCCAGGACCAAGATGGAGCGAGGGATGGCGCGAGGGGGGGTTAACCGTCGACGAGTTGGCCTTGGCTGATTAGCTCGGAGAGGCCCAGAGCGCCCTCGGTGTAGGCCGGGGCCCGGTGGCAGTAGAGGACGCGCTCGATAACGAAGGAATCAAAGCCGAAGGCGCTCAGATCGGTCAGGTAGACGGTCAGATCCGAGGCCTTGAAGGGGGGTTGGAAGCCGACCTGGAAG
>JAIRNQ010000277.1 GCA_031257955.1 Deltaproteobacteria bacterium
TCGGCAGGGACACCGGCGGTAGGCTGGGCATAGGCAAGGCATTGGCTTGCCAAAGGTTAGGCCTTTTAACGCTATCGCAAGAGACAAAGGAGCCTGGCTAGCCTTGGTAAACAAGGGAATTCAATTTTTCGACAGATACGATTATCAAGAATTGGTACGGGACAAGGGTTTCGAAGTCGAGTGGGGGTTGGCGTGGGCAAGAATACGGCCGGCGAAAAAAACCCCGGACCGATCTCAGATCGGAACCGGGACGCCCATTTGTCCAGGGATTTTTCGCTTAGCCCCAATATTCTTGGGGCACCCGGCGCGGGAAAAGCCGCGCCCACCTTTACTCGTTTCGAACTCGGAAACTAAAGGCTCGTTCAGAGGGGTCTTCTGGCTAACGGATGTTCCTACGGCGACGCCTTCCCGGGGGTCGCCCACCCCAGTGGCATTATGTCGCTTTCGTCCCCGATCACAGTGACGGGCTCGCTACCGATTTACGCGGTATTCCCCCAAAACCTTGAAGGTAACAGAACGTTAAAAGAAAGATATATTAACGGGAGGCCATTGTCAAGCCATAATTTCTGTTTTTCCAAAAAAAAGCAAAATGGCCAGATAGATAAAACGTTCATTTTGTGGTATAAATTTGCTAGACTTATTGGATTTAATCATATAATTATTTGGTTTTTCGATCTCCAAGCGTTAGTTTATTCATGCTTCATTATTTTGACGGCTACCCCTCGGCGACACCATTTTCAAAGCCCAATATTGTCACCTGGCTGGCCGGAGGTTTGAATTGTCAACAAATTGACTAGTCAAGTTGTTAAAGCGGGTGACCGTTTTCGAAGGACGGTGGCTGGGACGGCCCCGAGCCTGGGAGTAGGACAGCGTGGAGGAGTAGGGGACGGCACCGAGCCTGGGAGTAGGACATCGTGGAGGAGTAGGGGACGGACACGAGCCAGGGGGAAGGAGACAGTGGATGAGTAAGGGACGGCCCCGAGCCTGGGAGTAGGCGGCAGAAGCGGTTGAGTGCCCCACCCGCAAGGGGGAAGCCAACAATGGGGGTGGAGGGTGGTGGAGGATGGGGAGGGGTTAGATCATGCCGCCGTATTGGGAGTCATCGTCGGCCAGGAAGTCCTTGAGGGTAGCGGTGAGTATACCCACATCGATGGGTTTACTCAGGTGACCGTTCATACCGCAGGCCACGCAGCGTTCGCGCTCCTCGGCAAAGGCGTGGGCGGTCATGGCCACGATTATGAGGTTGGAGTAGTCGGGGTTGGCCCGGATGCGGCGGGTGGCCTCAAAGCCGTCCATGACGGGCATTTGGAGATCCATCAGGATGATATCGAAGGGGCGACCCAGGCGTTCTTTACTGGCCTTGGCCAGTTTGTCCAGGGCCACTTGGCCGTTCTCGGCCACGGTCACCTCCAGGCCCATTTTGCCCATGAGGCCTTTGGCCACCAGCACGTTCACGTCGTTGTCCTCGACCAGAAGGACCCGCCGACCCTTGAGCTCGGGGACGATGTTGATGGCTTGCTTGGAGGCCCGGGATCTGGACTTGGGTTTATGGGGCTTGGGCGCGGCCGTCCCGTCCGGGGTTTCCGAAGGCGCGGCCAATTGGGCGCCTACGGGCGAAAGGGTTGGCCCGTCCGGGTGGCCAGGGCCAGTGCCGGCGGCCTCGCCGGTGGCATAGGAGGGGGAGTCGGTTTGGCCGGAGTCGATAACGTCGGAATCGGAGTCGTCGTAACCGTCGGGGGGCTCGCAGACGGTAAGATCGGGGATGATCACGCCGGTTTCGGCCTTGCTCTTGTCGAGGCCAAACCAAGCGGTGAAGTGGATCTCGGTCCCTATATTGGGTTGGCTTTCCACCCAGATGCGTCCGTTCATGAGTTCGACCAGGCGCTTGGTTATGGCCAGGCCCAGCCCGGTCCCGCCGTATTTGCGGGTGGTGGAGGTGTCGGCCTGGGTGAAGGCGGCGAAGAGCTTGGAGGTCTGCTCGGGGGTCATGCCAATGCCGGTATCGTTGACGCTAAAGGCCACGTCGCAGCGGTCGTCTTCCTTGGACCGGAGCTCGGCCACGATGGTGATGGAGCCCTCCTTGGTGAATTTGAAAGCGTTTCCAACGATATTGATGAAGATTTGGCTGAGGCGCAAGGGATCGCCCACCAAGTTGTCGGGAATTTTGCCCTTGAGCTGGAAGAATAGCCCGATCTCGCGTTTCTTGCTCTGTTCGTTAAACATTATGGCGATGTCGTTAAAGACCTTGGAGATGGAGAAGGGGATGACCTCCAGGGTCATCTTGCCGGCCTCGACCTTAGAGAAATCCAGGATGTCGTTGATGATGCCCAGGAGGGCCTTGCCGCTGCGGTTGGCGTTTTCGGCGTATTCTTGCTGCTGGGGGTCGAGGTTGGTCTCTAGCAGGAGTTCGGTCAGGCCCAGCACGGCGTTCATGGGCGTGCGGATTTCGTGGCTCATGTTGGCCAAAAACTCGCTCTTGGCCTTGTTGGCCGCTTTGGCGGCGTCCAGGGCATGGGCCAGCGGGGTTATGTCGTTGAGAATGACCATGAAGCAAGAGACGTGCCCGGAGACGATCGAACTTGAAGAAAGGCCCAGCCTCTTGAGCCTTAGGGTGTAGTCGCGAACCTCGCCCTTGGGGAAAGTCAGTTTTATTTCGCTTCGGAAGGTGTCGCCCATTTGGCCGGCTTGGCCGAAGATGACCCGGAGGCCGGAGGGGACGCTGTTGGGATCGCCGGAGCCGGCCAGGGTGTAGAGCAGATCCGGGGCGTTCAAGGGCAGATCCTGTTCCTTTAAAATGTTCAGCATGACTTTGTTGCAGAATATTGGGCGCTTGTCTTCGTTGAATATGGCTATGGCATCGGGGATGGCGTCAAAGTGGTTGCATATAGCGTCGAGTGTTCCATTAATTGATGAAATGATGTTATTGAAGTCACCCTCGTGGGCCTCGGGGTTGGCCCGGACGTTCAGGGCCCCGGAACCGGCGGCGGTAGTCAGGGCACCGATATCGCTGATAACGTTGGCCACGGCCCCGCTCATGATGTTGAAGGCCCGGCTAAGGCTGCCGATCTCGTCTTTGCGGGCCGTGAGGGCGATTTTGGCCTGGATGTCCTCCTCGAGCCCGAAGCGTCCCCGGGCCAGGTTGTTGGCGTTGCTAGTCAAGGCTTTGAGAGGCTTGATGACGATGTTTCCGAAGACGGCGTTAAATATGAAGGCGAATATGATCAAGGCCAAGAAAGATATCAGTAATACCGTGGAGCTGGCTTGGCTGACCTGGGCCAGGAAGTCACCCCTGGAGGCCAGTATGCACAAGGACCAGCGGGTGCCCCTGATAGGGGAGTAGCCGATATACATGGGCCCCCTGGGGGTGTCGATGGTCTCTGAACCAATCAGGCCCTGGGTCATGCGGTTGAGGCTATCCAGGCTGGCCCGCTCGTTTCCGATGATTTCGATTAAATGCTGTTTCCCGTAGACTTGGCCCAGAACGAGGCTCCCGATGATCACTCCCTCATCGTTTATGATGTAAGCCGCGCCGTTGGTGCCGATACTTAGAGTGTTGACGATCTCGCCCATGAGATCGTAAAAATAGCTTCCAACCAGATACTGGGCTGGCTCTTCCAGGTTGGGATCCTGGTTCCAGGTGTAGAGCGGGACCCCCATAACGATTTCCAGGCCGGTGTTGCCGACGGAGGTGTCTTCGATGTAGAGGTTATGGTTGGCCTTGAGTTTATTGAGGAGCCTTCGGCCGGAGATACTGACCGGACAGTTGTCGCTTCCGGTGATGAGGTTACCGGCCGGGGCATAGAGGCAAAGCCAGGCCAGTTCCACCGAGTTCATGAAGCCGTTCAGGGTCTCCTGTTTTGTGGCCGGTAGGGCGTTAGGGTTTCTGAGCATGGCCGAGCTTTTGATCACGTAGAAGCGGTCGACCATGGTGTGTAAGTTGGCCTCCAAGCTCAGGGCCGCCGTTCTGGCCATGGGGCGCATGACGTCCAGGAGGATGTTCTCGGCCATGTTGGACATAAAATGGCTCATGATCCCCACCAGACCCACGGTCAGGATCACCACCACCAGTAGAGTCGTTAAGAGGAGCCGGGTGGATATGCTTTTGGTTTTTATTATGGAGATGTCAGGCAATTTGTGCGCACCGAGTTCATGAATATTCGTTAGTTAAAAACCGCTCCCGAAAAGGGACAAACCTAAGAGACGGATCGAATAGCCTGGAAACCAAAATATGAGCGTTTTTGTTGGCGCGAAGGGCCGGAAAACTTGGGCCAAAAGGGGCCAAAATTTGGGGGCCACGAAAGGTAGAGATACTTGGGCCATTAAGGACCAGTGGCTATGGGGGCCGCGAGGGGCCGGGAAAATTGGGCCATTTTGGACCAGTGGCTATGGGGGCCGCGAGGGACCGGGAAAATTGGGCCATTAAGGGCCAAGGGAATTTGGTAGTCTGGGTATATCGGGCCATTAAAGGTCCGAGAAACTTGGGCCATTAAGGGTCAAGGGAATTTGGTAGTCTGGGTATATCGGGCCATTAAAGGTCCGAGAAACTTGGGCCATTGGGGGCCCGGGGTCAAATTTCGTCGGGAAAGGCCGGGTTTTCTGGGAGTTTCACCGCGGCGATGGAGTTTTTACCCTGGCGACTGTATTCCAAGGCGGCCTTGGCCAGGGTGACGAAGATCTCATGGGTCTTGCGCCCGCCGTCTATGGTCTGGACCCGGTCGGGATCCTGGACGGCCACCAAGTAACTGCAATACTGCCGGGGATAGTGGTTGGGGCTCTGAAAACCCGGTTTGTATATGGACTTTAGGTAGTCCGTGTCCCAGCTCCGAAGGAGGCCGGTCTCGTTGAAGGCGTTAAATTCGGCCGTGATGATGAAACCATTGTTTACGTAAATGGTTAGGTAATCCTTCCAACCATCTTGGCTAAAGTCGCTGGCCTCGGCCGTGTAGTAGCCATCGTTGAGGAGGTCGGTATTGGATTTGCATCCAAAAAAGGCCGCGAGGCATAGGCAGGTTAAGCCCAAGAGGGCCAGACGCCGTAAGGTCCCCGCCAAGCTGGGCCTAGCCAACGAGCCGGACGCGGCCGTCAAGCGGGGCCTGGGCCCGCGGGGCAGCCGGGCCGCCTTGGCCGGCCTTGGCGGTCCGGGATGGGGCGGGGGCGAAGGGCTATGGGTGGGAGAACTAGAAATCATAATTGTCCATATTGGCCAGGGTGAATTCGGTTCGGTTGGGTAAGAGTACCACCCCGGTTCCGGGTATGTTTACCGACGAGTGGTCCAGCACCGAGTTGGGCATGAGTTCCACCAGCCCGATTTCCGGCACGTCCAAGGTCTGGCCGGTTTTTATGTCGTTGCCGGAGGCCAGGTACCAAGTCAGGTAGCAGGCCAGGGCGGCCTGGACTTTGCAGTCCCAAAGGCCCCAACGGTCAATGATTCCGTCCCGGGCGTATTGTTTTATGGCGTTGGGCGAAGCGAAGCCGGTCACGGTCACGTCTTTGGCCGAAAGGCCCAGCTCTTTTAAGGCCTCGGCTTGGCCGGGCAGCGAAGTGGAATCGTTGCAGATGATGGCGTCAATGTCTGGGTGCTCGGCCAGTATGGCCTTGCCGACGGCCAGGGCCTTTTTCGGGTCCTGTTCGCTATAGTAGTTGTCCGGGTTAAGGTTGATCCACTGGGGGTAGCTTTCTTTGATGTATTCCTCGCCGGCTTTGTACCAAGAATTTTGGTCGGCCACCGAGGCCTGGGAGTAATGCCAAACGTATTTGATGGGCTCGGTGGACGGGTGTTTACCCCGTTGGCGTAAGGCTTTTGAGGCCATCTCCACCAGCATCTTGCCCAGCTGGGAGGGGGTACCCTGGGAGACCATCAGCCTTCGGGCGTCGCTGGAGACGTCTGAGTCCCAGGTGGTGACGACCATGCCGCTCTCTTGGGCCTCTTTGAGGATCTTGTCCAGGGCTTTGGCGTCCAGGGCCGAGATGGTCAGGGCCTTGGCCTTGTCGGCGATTGCCGCCTTGACGATTTTAATTTGATTATCAACGCTGGCCACATCGTTACCGCGGTAGGAAACGCTAAAGCCGCCGTGTTTTTGGGCATACTCTTGGGCACCGGCGTTGGCCGACTCGAAGAAGGCGTTATTGGTGACCTTGGGTATCAGGATCACCTCGAGTGGAGCGGACTGGTCGGCTTTGTTGGCCGTCCCATCCTTGGAATCCCCGCAAGAGGCCATCATCAGGGCCAGTGCCAAAGTCAGGGCCAAAACCGGGGCCAGGGCCACCCAGGCGCTCGGCCGGGCGGGGGAATTTTTCGTCTGGGCCATTGTCGTCTGGGCCTTTGTTTCCGGGGACCCCGTCGCCGGGGATAGGGTCGTCGGGGCCTTTGTGGCCGGGGACCGCGTCGCCGGGGCCTTTGTGGCCGGGGACTGCGTCGTCGGGGCCTTTGTCGTCCAAGCCATGGTAATACCCTCGGTGAACCACGGGAACCGCCGGATAGGGGGGCTGGGAAGTCGTTAGTCGCTAGTGGGACCCGGTAAACAAACTTGGATCCAAATAAGCCATGCGATTAGACTATGGGCAAGATAGCACAAAACAGACTGTATTACAATTAAGGCAATGAAAGTTTAATCTTGGCTAAGACTCATAGAAACTGCCTTGTTTAGCTCTAAGCCGTCTCTGTCTGCCATGTAAAGGGCATGTAATCGCTATTAAAATCCTTTGTTGGAGTTGCGAAATGAGGTAATTAAAAAGTTGGAAGACATTTTACCAACGTTTTGCTAGAAGGGTAAGTTGTTTGGTTATTATATCCGGTAGTGATTGCTTTCCTTTGGGACTAAGGGAAAATCTTTATAATTATTTGGCGATAAATTCTTATCTTTGGGTAAGCTTGGGTGGGGGTCCGGTAGTATCCTTTCACGGGCCAACCATATAGTACTACATAGTACTACAAAGTGATTTCGGGGAAATAACAATTTACTCAGATGAACTATCATCTAAACTGGGTCATTTCGCCCAGGCGGTTTGGTGCTTCAGAATAGCCCCGAGAGGGTCGAAAATGTGAATTTCAAGGTTTCAAGGCTTAACATTTGAAGACAAACCGGTTATTCTGTATTTGCCCGGGACCGTATGGCCGGGGCGGGAAGAGCCAATGAACTGGGAAGAGCCGTATGATAGAACCGTGCTGGAAGGGAATCTCGGGGACTTTGACCAGCCCCTGACCCTCCACAAGGTTGACGAGACCCGTTGGGAACGTTTTTGGGACCGCCTGGTCCAGGAGCACCACTACCTCGGTTACGAGGGTCAGTTCGGCGGGCGGATCAAATATTTGGCCACTTTGGGCTCAAGGCTGGTCGGGGCCATCAGCTTCTGCTCAGGCGCGTACAAATTGGGGCCGAGAGACCGGTTCATCGGGTGGGACGAGAAGACGAGGCTCGCGAATCTTCAACATCTCTTAAACAACAATCGGTTTCTGATTCTGCCCTGGATAAGGATTCGCAACTTGGCCTCGCACATCCTTGGAACGAGTCTCAAACTGGTGAGGGAAGACTGGTTGAGGCAATACGAGGTGGAGCCCTGGCTCGTCGAGACCTTCGTGGATCGCTCCATGTACGAGGGGACCTGCTATGTCGCCTCCAACTGGACCTACCTTGGCGTGACCAAGGGCTTCGGAAAGATTGGCCAAGATTTCGTCTACCACGGCCGGGAAAAGGACATCTACGTCTATGTCTTGAACCGCCGCTTCGATAAGTTTTTCCGGCCGAGCCTCGACCGCCTGCCAAACGAGACAGAGGAGATCCTGAAAATGATGGATTGCGTCCCCAAGTGGCACCAAGGAATTTTGAGCGAAATAGGAGTCGCGGATCTCAGCCCGAACGACTTCAAGGACTTGTTCGTCGAACATGTCCGGCCTTACGTCAGATATTTTACCCGCAAAGAGCACCAGACCAACTTCATGGCCATACTCATCGGATTGATGAGCGATTTGGAGCGCAAGTCCCTCGAGCCCATCGCGCTCAGCTACCTGAAGGTCGGTAACGTCAGGAACCTGGCCTTCTTCATGACTGACAGCGGCTTCGACCACGAGGGCATGTTGGGGGCGTATCAAAAGGAGCTTGGCCGGTTTTTGTCCGCCCCGAACGGGATGATTACCGGCGACGGGTGCGACTTCCCTAAAAAAGGGAAGAATTCCGTGGGTGTGGCCCGCCAATACTGCGGCGCTTTGGGAAAGGTAGACAACTGTCAGGCCAGCGTCATGTTGGGATACACCGGCCCGAGGGGCTACGGCTTGATAGACTACGAGCTTTACATGTCGGAAAACTGGCTTGGGGCCGATTACGAGGCTCAGCGCAAACGGTGCAAGGTCCCAGAGGGCCTGGAGTTCAAGACCAAAAACCAGTTGCTTTCGGAGATGATCCGGAAAGCGGTCGACAGCGGCGATTTCAAGGCCAAATATGTTGGCGTGGACAGCTTCTTCGGGAGAGACCACGCGTTCCTGGACGCGCTCCCCGAGGGCCTCATATACTTCGCCGGGGTGCCCAGCGACCAAAACGTTTTCCTGGGGCGTCCCGACATGATCGTCCAGGAGCATGACTGCGGGGGAAGGCAGCCGTCCCCGGGTCCATCCTTCCCTCCGGTCAAGGTGAGCGACATAGCCCAAAACTCGAGCATCCCTTGGGAGGAAATGGTGCTCGGCATGGGCGCCAAAGGCCCGATCATCGTCAATGACAAGTGCGTCAAGGTGGTCGAGGTTCGTGCCGGGAAGCCCGGCAAAGACGTTTGGCTCTACATGAGGCAAAATGAGGACGGGTCCATCAAGTACGCCTTGTGCGACGAGTCCATGGACGCCTCGCCGATTGATATTCGCGCTCCGGCGTTGATGCGCTGGTCGATAAAGCAATGTTTCCATGAGTGCAAGGACTACCTTGGCATGGACCATTACGAGCTCAGGTCCTGGATCGGTTGGAGGCGGCATATGCTCCTGGTTTTCATAGCGCATTCGTTTTTGAACAAGCTCAGGCGCTTGTTCAGCCTCAAGGAGGATACTCCAGGCCCGGGTCCGTTTCCCCGCCGTCCGGTATCCTTGAAGGAATACCGGTAAGCGGCGATCCAGTTTTAAAACAACGAGCCCATAACGCACCCTGACATCACGGAGATGAAGAAGGCTCCGTTCCCGGGCTAAACAATAGGATTGTTAAGTAAAGCAGTACAAATACATTTACCATTTTTGGGATAGTTCCTTGACGAGACAAACTTCCCGCTGAAATCGATGGCCGCCTCTTTCAATTCCCGCTTGGAGTCGGTACTCAAAATGATGGAATAGCAACGGGGTGTGGAAAAAACATTTCTACAATCGTATTGTAGTAATAGAAACGTTCAATTATAATCCCTTTCTGCCATAACCCGTATTGTCTGGTTTTGAATTCCCCGATGGCCAGTAATCCCCAACCTTCCGCCCCAACCTTCCGCCTCACCATTTCGACAACTCCCTGACTCCATGACCAGACAGCCAGACAGTTGCCAAACGGCGATATTTGTGTCATATTTCATTTGAGGAATCGCATAGAGTTCCGCGCCTAACGCGAGTTAGCGCTAGCCCAACCGAATCGTTACCGACGGAGCTTCTATAAGAGCCTTTCGATGGATCTTGACTGAGTAATGGACGATATGATAAAATGGGTTAATTTTCCCTGGTTAATCAGACATTCGCCAGAACCATTGATCAAAACCTCCGCCGCGTGCCCGAGGCCAATACCATGAAAAAACTTCCCATCGGAATGACGAAAATTTCGGAAATCATCGCCAATGATTGTATCTACGCCGATAAAACTCGGTATATTTACGATCTGTTGCGACTGAATTATCCATTTTTCCTATCCCGGCCCAGCCGCTTCGGCAAGACGCTTTTGGTTGACACCCTTGAGGCCATCCTGCGCGGCCAAAGGGATCTTTTTAAAGGGCTCTGGATAGGCGGCTCGGATTATAATTGGGCGCCTAAACCGGTCATCCGCTTGAACATTAATGAGGTAACGACGGAAAGCCTGGAGACGGTTGAAAACGGTTTGAGCCATGCCATAGCCTCAATAGCCGAGTCCGAAGGTGTGCTTCTGGGAAATTACCCCCCATCTTCCCTATTTTTGTTGCTCATACATAGGCTTCAGGCCAAGTACGGGAGAAATGTCGCCGTCCTGATAGACGACTACGACAAGCCGATCCTGGACAATATTGGTAAGCCAGAGCTGGCCGGGGCTATCCGAGAGACCTTGATGCATTTTTACGGCATCCTCAAGGCCGTGACAGGCCGAGGTTTTACTTTCATCACCGGTGTGACCGAGTTTACCCAAACTTCCATTTTTTCCGAACTGAACGATCTTTTCCATCTGACGCTCGATGAAGAATATTCGAATATTTGCGGCTTTACCGTTAATGATTTGGATTACTTGTTTCCGGAATACATGGAAATGGCCCTGGCGAAGTTAAAATCCGATGACGTTCTGCCAGACGAGGCCGAAATGGCCGATCTCCGAAAGCTAATCCTGGACTGGTATGGCGGCTACTCCTGGGACGGTGAGACTCGCGTCTTTAATCCCTGGTCCATCCTTCATTTTTTCGAAAATGAACGGTTCGATGATTACTGGTCCGAAACCGGGGTTTCGAGTTTTATCGCCAATCTCGTTAAAACCGGAAAATTTAGTCTCCGCGACATAATACCGGATTACCCCATTACCAGGTCCTCGAACAGGTTTGAACTAGGGGAAGATCTAAAGCCCGTTCCCTTCCTCTTTCAGGCTGGTTATCTCACCGTGGATCGCGTCGATGAGACTGGGGGGACCTCAGTGTATTATTTGCGCTATCCCAACCTTGAGGTCAAGGCGGCAATCGTGCCAGTGCTAATGGGCCTGGAGCCAATCGCTACGCCTTTGGTAGCCCTGCGCCAGTGCCAGGCCATGCGCGACGCGCTTGTCGCGCTGGACGCCGATAAGTTTCAAGAATCGTTTGGTAGCTTTCTGGCCGGCTACGCCCGTAGCCTCCACGAACCCCACGTACCCCATGATGCCTATTGCCATAGGCAATTCATATCGGCCATGCGCTTTGCCGGTTGCGAAATCGACTCAGAGGGTTCGGTTGGCGACGGTAAATTTGACGCCCATTGGAAAGCCTCCGACCAATTGGAATTTGTTTTTGAGATTAAATACGTATCCCAAAAAACTGACAAAGGCCATGAAAGTACCGAAAGGCAATTAAAAAATAAGATGGTTGCCGCCGCCAAAACGGCCATGAAGCAAATTGAGAAAAAGGGCTACGCCAAGAAATACAAGGTCGCCGCCTCCCATCGGCAGCCCGGGGGCCTACCCGGGGCCCAAATATACAAGGCCGCCCTGGTGGTGGGCGGGCGCGTGAATGTTCTTATCCAGTTTAAAAAAGAAGATTATTTGGGCTAAGATCCGTCGTTTCGTGCCGTAGCCCCGTAGCGCCGGGAACTTGAAAATTCCCAATACCCAAGGGCCCGTCCTTTGGTGTTTTAACGCTTGGCCGAGTGCCGAAATACCAGTGGGTTTTCCGTACCTTGCGCTTTGACGGTTAGGCACCTTGGCGCCTTGGCGGCTAGGCCATTCTTTTCAGGCGACGCCTACGCCTCTAGCGGCCAATTGCCCCGAGACAGGCCCAAAGACCTTGCGGTACCCAAGCCTATGCGTGAACGAATACGTCCGGTAGATAAAAAAGGCCGCTCCGGAACAGTGCCGGGGCGGCCAGTTGGTTGGGAGGGGCGTTATGGGCCAGTCTTGGGGGCCGCCCATGGGGACCGGGCTCAGTGGGCGGTTTGGCTGACCGGCTGGCCGGGGGCCTCGGCCTCGGGATCGCCCGCCTCGAGACGACCGGCGGCGGGGGCCTCACCGGAACCGTTGGATCCGTCGGGCCCGTCGGGATTGTTGGGATTGTTGGGATTGTTGGGACCGTCTGGGCCGTCATACTCGTCGTAGTAGCTTTCGTCGGTCTCGGGGCCGTAGTCGTGGGCCTTGGGGCGCAGGAAGGATGGGACGTCCAGGCCCAGGATTTCCAGCCAACTCATCTGTTGGATAGGGCGGAGGCGATGGCGGTGTTTCCAAATGTGCTGGCCGAGCATGACGCCAAAGCTGGCCCCCAGGAGGGTATGGGTCCGGATGGAACCCCAGAATGCCGAGAAGACCACGCCCAGAAAACCCACGGTCAAGTTAATCGTCTCGCTCGTGGCCTCGGCCGAGCCCCTGGGACGAAGTTGTTGGCGCCGGGCCCGGACGGCCGGGCGGTCCTCCGCCTTTAGGTAATCGAGGGGTACCGCGACCGGCTTGGCGAAGAGGCTGCGGGGCTTGAGAAGCTCGGGGTTGCGGAGGGTGGCCGCCCCTTCGGGATCGAAGGGCTCAAGGATTTCGGCCAGGCGCTCGACGGGGATGGTTTCGGGATCGTACTCCAGCAGGACGCTCCCGGTCAGGGGGTTAATGGTAACGTTATTGACGCCTTTGAGGGCTTCCACCGGGATGTCGGGTACGTCTTGGCCCTTTAAGTGGGCTAACCTGGCTCGGACGCGTCCACGAGTAAAACTGACGATCATGCTTGCTCCAGAAAGGGTCCCCGGCTTTGGCCGTTCCGGCCGCGGGGAAGGCTAAGGCGAAAAGCGGAAAGGACGAATATGGGCAAATTTTGGGCACCCTCCGGGTACCCGTCGGTAAGGTGGGCGATGGTTTGTCTGGCAAAAAAACGGCGGATCCCCTCCCGGGCGGCCCTAAGGGGCGTCCCGGGAGGGGGTGGGGGTTAGGCCCTGGGCCGGACCGAGCGGCGCTTTTGGGCCTCTTTGGGCGGCAACACCGGTATGGGATCGTCCAGGAGCTCGGGCTCCAAGGGTGGCAGCAAGGCCAGTTTTCTCTCATCCGTGAGGATGGGTTCGGTGGCCCGCAGGGCGACCAGGAAGGTGGTCGAGTTGTGGAGGAGGGCGGTGATGCCCGGCCCTATCCAGCCGAAGAGGCCCATGGCCAGAAAGAGGCTGTTAAAGGCGATGATGATCTTATAGTTGCTGTGTATGCGGTTTATGGTTTCGCTGGAGAGGTCCCGGGCGAAGTTCAGGCCCTCGAGCCTACCCTTCAACAGTTGGACGTTGGCCACGTCTTTGGCCAGTTCCGAGCCGTCCGAGAGGGCCACGCCAACGTCGGCCAAAGACAGGGCGGCCGAGTCGTTGAGCCCGTCGCCGACCATCAGGACCCCGTCCCCGCGCTTGCCAAGCCCCTTAAGGACCTTGGCCTTCTGGTCGGGCAGAAGCTCGGCCAAATACTCGGTGAAGCCGGCCTCGTTGGCCATGGCCTGGGCGGCGTTTTTAAGATCGCCCGTCAGCATGACCACCCGCTCCACTCCCTGTTCCTTGAGGGTGGCGATGGTTTTTTTGACTCCGGGCCTTAAGCGATCCTTGATGGAGATGAGGGCGGCCAGCTGGTCGTCCACGGCCATGTAAATGAGGCTGGAGCCGTCTGACGAGAGCCTTTCGGCCTCGGCCTCCTCTTCGGCGGTAATGACCACCTTTTCGTCGTCAATGACGAAGTGGCGGCTGCCCAACAGGACCCGGCGTTCGCGCCAGCTCGAGGAGATGCCGTGGGCCACCACGTAATTAACCGAGGTGTGTTCTTCCTCATGCTTTAGGCCTTCGGCCTTGGCCAGCCGGACCACGGCCCGGCCGACCGGGTGGGGGAAGTGCTCCTCCAGGCAGGCGGCCAGCCGGAGGGACTCGTCCCTCTGGTAGGGCTTGAAGGTCACGATCTCGCCGACCTCGGGTTTGGCCTCGGTCAAGGTCCCGGTCTTGTCGAAGACCACCGTCTTGGCCCTGGCCAGCTCTTCGAAGTAGCGACCGCCTTTGATGAGTACGCCGTTTTCGTTCCCCTCGCGCATGGCCGTCAGGACCACCAGCGGGGAGGAGAGGCGAATGGCGCAAGAATAATCGACCAAAAGGACGTTGCCGGCCTTCATGGTGTTTCCAGTTATTAAGTAAATGAGTCCAGCCAGGAGGAAGTTGTAAGGCACTATGGCGTCGGCTTTGCGCTCGGCCCGGCCTTGCAAGCCCGTCTTGGAGGCTTCCGATTCCTTTATGTACTCGATGATGGAACGGATCCGGGTATCCCCGCCGACCTTGTCGGCCCGGATGACTATCTCGCCTTCCTCCACGGCCGTTCCGGCGAATACCGCCCCGCCAACCGTTTTTCTTACGGCCAGTGGCTCGCCGGTCATGGTGGCCTGGTTGATCATGGCCTCGCCCTCGACGACCCTGCCGTCGACCGGGACCAAGCCGCCGGCCCGGACTATGACCTTGGTGCCGATGGCCAGCTCAGATTCTTTAACCCGCAGTTCCTGCCCGTCGTCCATCTTAACCCAGACCATTTCCTCGTGACCGGCCAGGCTCCTAAAGAGGCCCGATATGCTGCGCCGTCTGGTCCAGGCTTCGAGATAGCGGGACAGGGAAAAAAAGAAGAGAAGCGTCCCCGCCGAGCTCAAATCTTTTCTGGAAAATAGCACGGTCAAGGCCGAGGCGTCCAATACTTCAACGGTTAGCTGGTTGCGCCACAACAGATACTTGAGGCCCTCGAAAAGGTATGGGATGGCGGAGACCGCGGTGATAAAATGCCGTATGGGCGAAGGAAGAAAAATTCTTTTGAGGACGAAGGACCAAACCGGATTAAAGGGCAAGGGGGTTTCCTCGCCGATGGCCAATACGGCCAACTCTTTCCCGGACAGGGCCCGTTGGGTCCCGGGATCAAAATCGGCCAGGGCCCCGAGGATCCTTAGCCTTATGAGGACGGATGGATCGTAGATAATTAAAAGGCTTGACGTTATGGGGTTATGGGCGAGGTACCTTATGCCGCCACACTTGTTTATGGCCGCTGAAAGGCGATCGAAGGTCCTGGAGGTGAAGCCGGGTCGGGGCACGGTGACCCTGAGTCTGCCCCGTAAATCGGAGAGTACTTGTCCGTTCATAGTTGATTTTACCAATAACCGCGACTTTTCGTCGGAGCGGTAGTGGGGCCCAGGGCCGGGCTTTGGCCCGGTCCTGGGCCCCGGGATGGAAACACTTTGGCCGGCTTGGCTTTCCCCTGGGCACCGAGTAGGTCCGGGTGCCTAGACGGTTAGCCTTGGTTTGGCCGTCGGCGCCTTACTTGCCAGAGAGGCGCAAGGCCTGTGGCCGGCCGCCTCGAACGATAGCCTCGGCCGGGGCGGTATTATGCGTATCCTTTCCGAACTAGTTATATTCCGGTCCCTTTGAATCAGGACTGTTGGGCCTTGGCGTTGGCCCGATCCTGGACTTTCTGGTCGGCCTCGGCCACCAGATCCTCGAGGTTCTCCTTGGCCGAGCTACCCAAGGCTTGGAGCTTCCTCTTGGCGGTGATGCCGTGACTGAGAATGGTGGTAGCCCCGTCCTTGATGTAGGAAGGGCGACTGGAAACGACCGTGGCGCCAATCGCTCCGACTACGACTCCAATACCGAAAGAAATCCATTTCCACTTATTCAGCATTCTTAACCTCTCCTCGTCTGCCGGCCCTTTTGGGGCCGATAAAAAATTGGGCGGCCCATCGGGGGAACGCCCGTTTGTCTTTGGTCATAGCCAGATCTTAGCTACTACCCGTAAATTGACGCGGCAATTAAATATTGCCCCGTCAAACCGAAGTTCCTAAATCAGCTAATTGTATATAAACTTATTAGTGATTCACTTTTATTAATAAGTCTAAGTTATCAAAAAATAATGATAAGTAATTCTAATTTGCTGAAAAATTTATAATATCTCCCTTTGGGGTCAATGACGCAACCACCCTTACAGGGGTAGGAATGAGGATATCACCAAACCGGAATATTGACAACCTTAAAATACTGATCAATTATGGTCAAAAAATAAACTTTACACTTTTTCCTTTGTTTTTCTTGGCTTTCCCAAATCTCAATATGAAGGTTTTTCCCATCCGGCCAAAAAAAGTTCCGTATTTTTCGGCCTTTATGGAGAGGGCCGAAACGAAAAAAATCTTTTTCTGTCATTCTCCACTATAAAATTTGACGGACGTTGGCTATTGGAGGCGATATCCATATTTTTATTCCGCTTAAGGGTCCTTTTAGTCGCTCGGCCCCCGTAGGGTCCTGAAACGTCCTTCCCTATCGGGACGGACCTTTTCGGGACCCTTTCGGCCCCCCTGACCGTGGCCCGGGCGGACACCGGGCGGCCTCCTTTGGGTTTACGCGTATGTGCCCGTAAAGTTGGGAAAAGAGTAATAATGGGGAGAAATTTTGTCGTTTAAGCCTAGAATTCCGGCCTTGACGTTAAATTCAGGCGACCAAAAGTTAAAAAATTACTTGCAAGTATGTTGGCATCTTGCTAAATTGCGACATGGCCGACCGTTGTCGCCGGCCAATATATTTTTTTCAGGGGAAACCTAGTTTTGAAATGGGCGTAAAAGAAACCACTAAGGCCAAAAAATCGGCCCCGGCCCAAGCCCCGGCCCCGAAAAAACCGAGCCCGGCCAAAGCCCAGGCGGTGGCCAAAGCCCAGGCGGCCCAAACCCCGGCCAAGGCCTTGTCCGGCAAGGCCAAAAAAATCGTGCTGGCCTATTCCGGCGGTCTAGACACCTCCATCATCCTCAAGTGGCTTAAGGCCGATTACGGGGCCGACGAGGTAATCGCCTTCTGCGCCGACGTGGGCCAGGCCGAGGAACTGGAAGGTTTGGAAGAAAAGGCCCGTAAGACCGGGGCTTCCAAATGCGTCATTCGCGACGTGCGGGAAGAGTTCGTTAAGGATTTCGTCTTTCCGGCCGTCCGGGCCAACGCCGTCTACGAGGGCCAGTATCTGTTGGGGACCTCTCTGGCTAGGCCCGTCATAGCCAAGCACATGGTCGAGATCGCCAAAAGCGAGAAGGCCGACGCCGTGGCCCACGGGGCCACCGGCAAGGGCAACGATCAGGTCCGCTTCGAGCTCACGGCCATGGCCCTGGACCCGAACCTCAAAACCGTGGCCCCCTGGCGGGAGTGGGATTTCAGTTCCCGGAGCGAACTCATAGCCTACGCCAAAAAACACGGCATACCCGTCCCGGTCACGGTGGAAAAGCCTTACTCCATGGACCGCAACCTCTTGCACATCAGCTATGAGGGCGGCATCTTGGAGGACCCCTGGCGCGAGCCGGACGAGGACATGTTTTTGCTGACCAAGTCTCCGGAGAAGGCCCCGGACGTCCCCACCGTCGTTGAGATAGAGTTTAAGCGCGGAGACGCCGTGGCCGTTGACGGCAAGAAGCTCTCGCCGGCCAATCTCTTGGCCCGCCTGAACGCCCTGGCCGGGGCCAACGGGGTAGGGCGACTGGATCTGGTCGAGAGCCGCTTCGTGGGCATGAAAAGCCGCGGCGTTTACGAAACGCCCGGCGGGACTATCCTTTGGCTGGCCCACCGCAACCTGGAGTCGCTGACCTTGGATCGGGAGGCCTTGAACCTCAAGGAATCGCTTATCCCCAGGTACTCGGCCATGGTCTACAACGGCTTTTGGTACGCCCCGGAAAGGCTGGCCCTTCAGGCCCTGATCGACCAAACCCAAGAGAGGGTTAACGGCCTGGTTCGCCTTAAGCTCTACAAGGGCTCGGTCCGGGTGGTAGGGCGCAAGTCTCCGGATTCCCTCTACCATGACGCCTTCGCCACCTTCGAGTCCGACCGGGTCTACGATCAGGCCGACGCCGGCGGCTTCATCAGGCTTAACGGCCTCAGACTCCGTATCGCCAAAATCCTCCGGGGCTAGGCGACCAAAGCCCAATCGGCCTTTGCCCGCCTGCCCTTTGGCTGTGTATGGCTAGGGAGAACGATAAGATTCGCGAACTATAGTGACTACCAAAAGCAAAAACAGCCAAGACGCGCCTAGGAAGGGTCGGCCGAAAGCCGACCCTTCCTTAAGCCTGAAGGACAAAGCCGAGGGATTTGAGGGTAACCGAAAGTCCACCCCGGCCGGACGGGCCGAAGACGTACCGACCAAAAGCTCCAAGCGGGGCCCGGCTTTTCTGAAGGGTCGCCTAAAAGAGCCCATGGATCCCACTTTGGCCAAGGCTTCGGTCTCGGTGGCCTTCGATTCGCGTCTGGCCAAGCAGGATTTGGTTGGCAGCCGGGCCCACGCCCGCATGTTGGCCGAGTCGGGCCTCCTTTCGCCCGACGAGCTCGCCTCCATCGAGGCCGGCTTGGACGGGCTGGCCGCGCGAGTGGCCGGGGGCGGGATGGATTGGGACGAAGGGCTGGAAGACGTCCACATGAATTTGGAAAAGGCACTGACCGAGGCCATAGGACCGGTCGGGGCCAAGATACATACGGCCAGGAGCAGAAACGACCAAGTGGCCCTGGACGAAAGGCTCTACCTAATCGAGCTTACCGAAGGCTTGGCCGTTAAACTGCGCCGCCTGCGGGCGGTTTTGGTTGGGCGGGCCAAAATGGCCGGAAAGCTCCCCATGCCCGGCTACACCCACCTGCAGCGGGCCCAGCCGATTTTGTTGGCCCACCATTTAATGGCCTACTATCAGATGTTTACCCGCGACCAGCGAAGGCTCGCCGATTTGCGGGCCAGGATTGACGACATGCCCTTGGGCAGCGGGGCCCTGGCCGGGACGGGCCTTCCGATAAACCCTTTTAAGGTCATAGGCCATCTGGGCTTTGTACCCCAGGACCTAGAAGATCCCGGGGCCAAGCCGAAGGAGGGGACCCTAAGGCCCTCGCCCAATAGCCTAGACGCCGTGGCCAGTAGGGACCTAACGCTGGAGTTTTTGGCCTTCGCGGCCATCCACGCCGTCCACCTCTCCAGGCTGGCCGAGGAGATTGTCCTTTGGGTCTCGTCGGAGTTTGGTTTCGCCAGCCTTCCGGACTCGCTCTCGACCACCAGCTCCATGATGCCCCAAAAAAAGAATCCGGACGGGGCCGAGCTGGTCAGGGGCAAGGCCGGCCGGGTGATAGGCAACCTGGTGGCTTTGCTTACCGTGGTTAAGGGCTTGCCATTGGCCTACAACCGGGATCTCCAGGAAGACAAGGAACCCTTGTTCGACACGGCCGATACCCTGGAATTGGTTCTCCCTTTGGCGACGGCCATGATGGACGGAATCGTATTTAACCCGGAGCGTTTGCGGCAAGCCGCCGACGATCCCTACATTGGGGCAACCGATCTGGCCGACCATCTGGTCACCAAAGGCCTTCCCTTTCGGGAGGCCCACGCCGCCGTGGGCGCCTTGGTGGCCCACTTGGCCGCCATGAAGATACCGCTGAGGCTGTGCCCGCCCTCCATTCTGGGCCAGTATTGTCCCCTGGCCAATCTCGAGGCCCTCCAGGACCTGGACATAGACAGCCTCATCGCCAATAGGGACACCACCCCCGGCGGCACCGCCTGGGCCAGCGTTTCGGCCCGCATAGAAGAGGCCGAAGCCCTTTTGTCACAAGGGTTTTAGTCCAAAGCCCTTTTATCACAAGGGTTTTAACCCAAAGCCCAAATCGAATTCCATCCGGAGTGAGACTAAACTCTTTCGCTCCCTTTAGTTTATACTCTTTAGGCGACCCGTCATGACCCAAGTCCCTTCCAGGGCCCCAAATCCTTCCCCCGCCCATCGGTCCGGCCCAAGCCGGGCCAAAGCCGGCCAAAGCCTTCTTTGGTTTAAAGCCATGGGCTTGGCCATGGCTTTGGCCGTGGCCTTGGCGGCGCTGGCGGTCGGCTGCGGGGTCAAGACCCATCCCTATCACGAGATGGTCACTATGCCCGGGCCGGTGGAGGGCCTTAGCCAGGAGTTGGACCATAACGGCCATCTGTGGCTTACTTGGCGGGTCCCGAGTTCCAACATGGCCGACCGGCCCATGGGGACCTTAAACCACTTCGAGGTTTGGGCGGCCGACTACGATCTGGCCACCTATTGCGACGGTTGCCCGGTGGATCTGAAAAAGGTCGACGAGGTCTACCTTCAGGCCCCGGCCCCGGGGCAGGATTACTTCCCCGGGCCTTACGTCTGGCAGACCGATTTGCGGCAGGGCCGGGCTTACGTTTTTGCCGTGGCCGGCTTCTCCCATAGGGGCGGCGTCCACCCCGAGGCTTGGCGAAGGGTTGAGGTTTTGATGACCGCCCCGCCACTGGCTATGTCCGGCTTTTCGGCCACGGCCGAGGATCTGGCCGTTAACCTCCGTTGGCCGACCCCGCCCAGCGGCCAGCTGGTCGAGGTCCAGCGCCGCCGGGCCGACGAGACGAGCTTCGTTACCCTGGATTCGGCCCGGGACGGCCGGGTGGATCTGAACGTGGCCTATGAAAACGAATACGTTTACCGGGCCCGTCCGGTCATAAAGCGCGGGGAGACGCTCATACCCGGTCCCTGGTCCAACGAGGTCACGGTCAGGGTTGAGGACCGGATCCCGCCGCCGCCCCCGGCCTATCTGGACGCCGTCATTACCCCGGAGGGGGTAAGGCTGGCTTGGCGCGACCGCCGCGAAGGCCAGGGCGTTGCCGGCTTCTACCTCTACCGAAGCCAAGTCGGGAGCGACAATTTTGTCCGCCTGGGCGGGCTCATGACGGGTAATTCTTATCTGGACGCCAACGTCCCCGACAACGCCGACCTGACCTACCGCCTGACCGCCGTCGACGACAGCCCCAGGCACAACGAAAGCGCCCCCTCGCCCGAGGCCCAGGTTTTCTTCGCCCCGGCCACCGAGGCGGTCCCCGAGGAAAAGCCCGTCTTTGAGGATCCCGGGCTCTAAACTGCCAAACCTTCGCCTTTGGTACCGTGAGGCCGTGGGCCCCGTAAGGCCGACGGCGAAAGGCTTATCCTCCCAAAGATTGGCATTTGTTTGTTCGCGGCCCTAGCTGGACGGCCGAAAGGTTTTCGATGGACCATTTCGTTTATAAAGATTCCGAACTTTACGCCGAGGGCGTGCCCCTTTCCCGGATTGCCCGGGAGGTGGGAACCCCCGTCTACGTCTACGGCTCGGCCGCCTTCGAGGGGCACCTTTTGGCCTTTGACGCCGCCTTCTCGCGGGTGCCGCACTTGGTCTGCTATTCGGTAAAAGTGGCCTCCAATTTGGCCCTACTGGCCAAGGTGGCCAAGCTTAGCCTGGGCGCGGACATAGTCTCGGGCGGGGAGCTTTTCCGGGCCCTGACCGCCGGCATACCGGCCTCAAAGATCGTCTATTCCGGGGTGGGCAAAACGGCCGCCGAGATGGCCGAGGCCCTGGACGCCGGAATACTGGCCTTTAACGTCGAATCGGCCCCGGAGCTGGATCTTCTCTCCCAAATCGCCAAAGACCGAGGCCGCCAGGCCCCGGTGGCCTTTAGGGTTAACCCCGACGTGGATCCGGGCACCCACCCCTACGTGGCCACCGGCCTTAAGGAAAGCAAATTCGGCGTCCCGGTCGAGGAGGCCTTCGCCCTTTACCTGCGGGCCAAAGACGACCCCAACGTTAACCCCATGGGTATGGATTGCCACATCGGCTCCCAGCTGACCTCGGTGACCCCCTTCGCCGACGCCCTAAGCCGCCTTAAGGCCCTGCTGGCCCGGCTCCGGGAAGCCGGGTTGGCCATAAGCCATCTGGACTTGGGCGGGGGCTTGGGCATCCGCTACGACCAGGAAACCCCTCCCAGCCCGGCGGAGTACGCCCAAACGATCGTCGAGGGTCTGGCCGGCGAGCCGGTCACTTTGATCTTGGAGCCGGGCCGGGTGGTGGCCGGAAACGCCGGGGTACTGGTCGTTTCCGTGCTTTACGACAAACTAACCCCGGAGAGGCGTTTTTTGGTCACCGACGGGGCCATGAACGATCTAATCAGGCCCAGCCTTTACGGGTCCCATCACTCCATCGTCCCGGTGGCCCAAACCTCGGCCGAGCCGGTGAAGGTTAACGTGGTCGGGCCGGTCTGCGAGTCGGGAGATTTTTTGGCCAAAGATCGGTTACTGCCCCCGGTTCCGGCCGGCGGTTTATTGGCCGTCAAAAGCGCCGGGGCTTACGGCTTTACCATGAGTTCCAATTACAACGCCAGGCCCAGGGCCGCCG
Source organism: Deltaproteobacteria bacterium (assembly GCA_031257955.1). Classification (GTDB taxonomy): domain Bacteria; phylum Desulfobacterota; class Desulfarculia; order Adiutricales; family Adiutricaceae; genus JAIRNQ01. The sequence goes on from JAIRNQ010000277.1 coordinate 22,016, forward strand.
AGGTGCTGGTCGAGGGCGACGCCTACCGGGTCGTCCGGGCCCGGGAAACCCGCCAGGATTTAATCCGCGGCGAGACGCCTTAAAAACACTGGGCCCGGGGCCACCCCGAGCCCTTTTGGCGCCCACAGGTATATGGTCCGGGGCCATGGCCTTTACGCGTAGGGGCCATAGCCATGGGCCGTGTTTTAGGCCGCCGCCAACGCAACCGCCTTGGGGCGACTTTGGAAAACCCCCAACGCGCTCGAAAAACGAGGAAAGTGATTCCATGGAAAAATTCAAGTTTTACAAATATAGTGGGCACGGGAACGATTTCGTCATCATAGATAATTGGAACAACGTGGTCCCCGAAGCCGATCTTTCGAAGATTGCCAAACTCATTTGCCGACCCAAGTTCGGCGTCTGCGCCGACGGGGCGGTTTTTATCGCCGCCGGTCCGGACGAGGTCGATTTTGCCGTGCGGTTCTTCAATTCCGACGGTTCCGAGGCCGATATGTGCGGCAACGCCAGCCGATGTTCGGCCCACCTGGCCCACCACGTCTCCATCGCCCCGGCCGAGATGTCCATCAAAACCAAGGCCGGTATCCTGGAGGCCACGGTCACCGATTCCACGGTTAGCGTTTTGATGCCCAGGATCGGCAAACCCGAGGGGGCCGCCCGGGTGGAGATCGACGGCTACTGCCAGACCTACTACCGAATCAACACCGGCGTCCCCCACGCCGTGGCTTGGGTTGAGGATCTTGAGGATGTCAACGTGGTCAAATACGGCCGGGCCGTGAGACGCCACGCTTCCTTTAGCCCCGACGGCACCAACGTCGACTTCGTCAAAGTCGTCTCCGACAATACCCTGGCCGTTCGCACCTACGAGCGGGGCGTTGAGGACGAGACCTTGGCCTGCGGCACCGGGGTCACCGCCTCCGCCGTTCTGGCCGCCTCCCAGAAATTGGTAACCGCCACCTCCATTACCGTCCAGACCCGGGGCGGCGAGGATCTGACCGTCCGCTACGAGGGTCCGGCCGAAACCCCAACCAAGGTCTTCCTTGAGGGCCCGGTCCGCTTCACCTTCACCGGCCAGGTCGAGTCCGACCTCTTCAAAAAATAGGCCTCTCCCTCTTAGGGGCCGCGTCCCCGCCGCCTCTGGCTTCCAGCCCTGGAAGCCAAAGGCTTTCGGGCCGACCAAGCCGTCCCAGGGCCTCGCCCGGGCCCGTCCAGGCCCGCGATCCCCGCCCACCCAGGGCCGCGGTTCCCCGCCCGGGCCCGGTTTTTTGCTATAATGGAACGGTGCCCCGACCCGGCCCGTAGGCCCGGTCCCCGGAGGCGCTTTCACCCCAATCCATCCAAACGGTCAAGGCCCCCGGCCCGGAAAAACCCCAGGTTTTTTCCCGCCGCCCGGGCCAACGATATCGGCTTAGGCGACGAGCTTAAGCGAGATCTGGTGTTTCCATGGCAACAAACTTTAGGGGGGTAGTACCGGCCCTGGTCACCCCTTTTACCGAACAAGGGGTCGATTACCCGGCCCTCCGCGCCCACCTGGACTGGCTGATTGAGTCCGGGATCCATTCGGTCGTGGCCTGCGGGACTACCGGGGAATCCCCGACCCTGACCCACGACGAGCACAACCAAGTGGTGGCCGAGACCGTCAAGGCGGCCACCGGCCGCATACCGGTCATAGCCGGCACGGGCTCCAACTCCACGGCCGAGGCCGTGGCCATGAGCGTCCACGCCAAAGAGGTCGGGGCCGACGGGCTTCTGTTGGTTTCCCCTTACTACAACCGGCCCACCCAAGACGGCCTCTATCGCCATTTCGTGACCGTGGCCGAAAAGGCCCAACTTCCGGTCATACTTTACAACATACCCTCCCGGACCGGGGTTAACATCCTGCCGGATACCATGGCCAAGCTGGCCGCCCACGAATTAATCGTCGGGGTTAAGGAAGCCACCGGCGATCTTAACCAGATGATCCGGACCATCGAGCTTTGCGGGCCAGATTTTTTGGTGACTTCCGGCGACGACGGTTTGGCGCTGCCCCTATGGTCCGTGGGCGGGGGAGGGGTCATCTCGGTGGCCGCCAACATTATCCCCGGGCCCCTGGTAAAGCTTTGGGCATCCTGGGAGGCCGGCCAAATCGACGCGGCCAGGGCGGCTTTCTTCGAGCTTCTGCCTTTCTTCAAGGCCCTCTTCCTGGAGACCAATCCCATACCCTTAAAGTATTTGATGGGTCTCACCGGGTCCATGTCGGGCCTTACCCGAAGTCCCATGTTCCCGCCGTCGGATCCCATAAAAAAGGTCCTTGACGAATTGGCCTCCAAATGGTCCAAGCATTTCCCGCCCAGCCGGAAATGACCGCCTTTTGGCCCTACCGCTTCCCGCCCAGCGGAAAACGGTCGCCAAAAGTTCTCGGAAACCGCCTTCTTTAGCCGCCCAGGCCCCAGGCCCGGGCACCCTTTTGGGGTTGACGCGTGACAGAAAAAATACCCGTAGTCGTCTGCGGGGCCTTGGGCCGTATGGGCCGGAAGGTGATCGAGGCCGTCCTTGGCCACGACGCCCTCAGCCTGGCCGGGGCCGTAGAACGCCCGGACTGCCCGGTTTTGGGCCAGGACGTTGGCCAACTGGCCGGCCTGGGCCCGCTGGGCCTTCCCCTCTTGGGCGACTTGGCCAGCGTTTCGGAAACGGCCAAGCTATACGTGGACTTCACCACCCCCGAGGCCGTTTTGGCCAACTTGGCCAAGGCCGCCCCCAAAAAATTGGCCGCCGTTATCGGTACCACGGGCCTTACCGCCGATCAACAAAAGGCCCTGGCCGAGGCCGCCAAAACCGTACCCGTCGTCTGGTCCCCCAACATGAGCCTCGGGGTTAACCTGATGTTCAAGCTGGCCCAGCTGATGGCCCAGAGCCTGGGGCCGGAATTTGACGCGGAGATCGTCGAGGCCCACCACCGCCTGAAAAAGGACGCCCCCAGCGGAACGGCCCTAAAGCTACACGAAATCGTCGCCCGGGCCAAATCCCTCGAGCCCGAGGCCTCCCTGGTGGCCGGCCGGAAGGGCTTGGTCGGGGCCCGAACCGACTCCGAAATCGGCGTCTTGGCCGTCCGGGCCGGCGACATCGTCGGCGACCATACCCTACTTCTGGCCGGTCCCGGCGAACGCCTGGAACTCACCCACCGGGCCCACTCCCGGGACACCTTCGCCGCCGGGGCCGTCCGGGCCGCCGTCTGGGTCGCCTCCCAAAAACCCGGGCTGTATTCCCTGGCGGACGTTTTGGGCCTTTAAACCACAACCGGCCCCTCTTCCGCCGACCCAGCGGCCGACCC
>JAIRNQ010000280.1 GCA_031257955.1 Deltaproteobacteria bacterium
TCAGAATCCCCTTTCAGGGCTTCGCTTAGGGCCTCGTCCTCGGGAACGTCACCAATGGCTTCAGTTTCCGGTGTTTCGCCCCCAGAATCCCCTTTCAGGGCTTCGTTTAGGGCCTCGTCCTCGGGAACGTCACCAATGGCTTCAGTTTCCGGAGATTCATCATCGAGAACGTAGCTGCTGGCTTCAGTTTCCGGGGCATCGTCCTCGGGAACGTCACCAATGGCTTCAGTTTCCGGTGTTTCGCCCTCAGAATCCCCTTCCAGGGCTGCGCTTAGGGCTTCGAACTCGGGATCGTCACTGGTAGCTTCAGTTTCCGGGGCATAGTCCGTTGGGTATTCGCCCTCACCTTCTCCGGGCGCGGCTTGGCCGTCCCCGAGGCCCTGGTGGGCTTCGGGCGGAGCTTCGCCCTCCAGCCAGTCGCTCGATTCGTACGGCCCCGGTTCGGGGTCCGTTTGGTCGGACGCAGCCGAATCGAGGCCCGGATCGAAGGACGGGGCCGGCACCTCGCCCGGCGGTACGGGTTCCTCGAAATCGGACGTGGCGAACGACTCCCCGAAAGGATTCTCGGGGATGGCGCCGTTGGCCAAAGGGTCCGGGTCGGGAGGCGCCGCCGCGGGCTCGGTGGTTTTTTTGGAAAATAGCTTTGAGAAAAAACCCATACGTCTCATGTCGGCGGGGAGAACCGGGCGGGATGGCCTCACCCGGGCCCCTGGTCGCCTTTGACGGCCTTAGGCGCGGTTACCACTGGTTGCCCTGATCCCCGCCCTGGTCGCCGCCTTGGTAGTTTTGGTCACCCTGGCCCTGTTGCTCGCCCGCCGGCGGTTCCTCTTGATCGGTCTCGGCGTCGTAGACTTGATCCACCGGGGAGACGTCGATGTTCCAGGGCTTGGACAGCCCGGCCACCATCTCGGTAACCATGGTAGACATGTGGGTACGGTAGACCATATCCGAACGGATCTGGGTCGAGGTCTTCTCGATGATATTCAGCGAGTCGTTGTACTTTTCGTCTATCTTGTCGTTGATCTCCGTGGTCTCGGTCATGATGAGCTCACGGAGGGTCCGTTCAAGGTTGTCGATGGAGCTGCCCAATTTGGTGGCCCGGCGCTCGAAGTTTTCGTTGGCCGCCGCCAGATCGGCCGCCGCCTTGGCGATGGCCTCGCCCCGGTCCCTCTGCTCCTTGGCCAAGTTCTCCTGGGCCTCGCGCCTCTCGGCGGCGATGTGCTCGGTCCGCTCCCTGGCCTCGGTCTTGACCTCCTCGTGCCGCTCCCGCTGCTCGGTTTTTATAACGGCGTCTCGCTCGTCCCGCTCCTCCTTGAGCTTGTTTAGCAAGGAGTTGACCTCGCTCTTCATAAAGTTCTCAAGGCTGTCCAGGCGTCCGCGCAAGGCGTCTTTGACCTCGGAGATCTCTCTGAGGAGGCGCTCTTCCTGGCGCCTAAACCTCATCTCCATGTCCTTCAATTGGGCACCGAACAACAGTTCCCTTACCTGGACCATAGAGGAATCGGGTAAATTTTTACCGCTGCTCATCTCAACATCCTCCTACACCCGATTTGACGGGTTCCTGACTCCCGATTGCCTGGGCGCCTACTCCCTATGGCACGGGGCGAAAATTTATGGCCCCCAAGAATTGAATAATACTCGGGCACGATTTTCCAGAAATGTTATAGAAAACTCTAGTTCTTCAAACGCCGTTTAAATACGATTTTTTTAAAAGGCTAATAGCAATCGCTTAACCGCTAGGCGCGGTTGAAATAAAACTCAATTTAGTTTTTTAGGCAAAATAACAAACCATCCATATACCATAGGCGAACCACCAAACGACATATTCCACGGGCTCGACGAAAATCCAAGTCCCCCACCAAACCTCGGGGCCGCCGACCGGCGGCGAGGCCGGTCCCGGCTCGTGCCCAGCAAAAGGCCCCGGATAGGGGTCCGGGCCCAAATGTCGCGAGCGGTTGGGCGAGGTTCCAAAGGCTAGCCGCCGAGGTCGCTAAACCCAAAGCGGCGTTTATGGCATTATACATTTTTTTTGTCATTGATACTTCAAAAAAATCATTATTGAAAAAAACATTTTTAGTTGGCGCGTATATCCCTAGAATAAAGCGGTTAATTCTCTTAAATTTGAATTACATCTTGGCAGTTTCTTTTAGGCTGATGTAGGATTTTTTATACTAAATTAACTTAAAAAATTCAAACACGTATTCAATTGAACGTCCTTACTTACGTTTAACCCCTCCCGCCCCAGGCCGGTCGCCAAGGGACACGACCGGGGGACCGTCAAGCCGCCAACATGGGGTCGACGAGTGGCCGGAGCGGGGCCGGCCTGGGGGGCCCCGGGGGTGGGCTGGGAACGCCCCTGGGGTGGGCTGGCTGCGTCCCTGGGGCGTGATGGGTTCGGCCCGGGAGCGGGATGGATTCGGCCCGGGCGCGGGATGGATTCGGCCCTGGGCGGATTGTGGCGGCGTCAGGGCGGAGGACGGGAGTCAGAAGGGTCTCAAATCAAGACGGATTTGAAAAAAATCGTTTTTTTTTAGATAATGCCCCTATTGGTCAGAGGCCGGGCCCAAAGCCGGGGAGACGATTTTCGTTTCCCCGGGCCGAGGTCGGAGATTTTGGCCGCCCAGGCGGATTTTTTCATTTACCCGTGGAGGGTCCCGTGAACGACTTTTCAATCTTGCCGCTGACCAAAGCCTTAACCATAGCCACCTCCGACTCGGGGGGTGGGGCCGGAATTCAGGCCGATCTAAAGACCTTCGCCGCCTTGGGCGTTTTCGGCCTGAGCGTCATTAGCGGGGTGAGCGCCCAAAACACGCTAGGCGTAACCGGCCTGGAGTGCCTGTCGCCGGAAATGGTCACCCTTCAGCTGCGGGCCATCTTTGACGATATGGGGGCCCAGGCGATTAAAATAGGGCTATTGGGAAACGCCGCCAACACCTATGCCACGGCCAAATTCCTGGCCGAGCTCAATCCCAGGCCCCCGATCATATTGGACCCGGTGATGGTCAGCGCGTCGGGCCACGTCTTCCTGGATGACGAAGCCATCTCGGCCCTAAAGGCGCTCTATCCCCTGGTCACCCTTTTAACCCCCAATATATACGAGGCCGAGTACCTGAGCGGGATAAAAATAAAGGGCCCGGACGATATGCACCTGGCCGGGGAAACCATAATGGCAAGCGGAGTCGAGAATGTTTTGGTCAAGGGGGGCGACGCCGGCGGCGACCAAAGCGACGATTTGCTTCTGACCCCGGGAGAGTCCGACTGGTACATAATGAAGCGAATCGAGACGAAAAACAACCACGGAACGGGTTGCACTCTGTCGTCGGCCATCGCCGCCATCCTGGCCCAGGGCAAGGAATTGAAAGAGGCCGTTGAGCAGGCCAAATTGTTCGTGGCCGGGGCCTTGGATAGCTCGATCGACTTGGGCCGCGGGCCTGGCCCGCTAAACCATTTTTTCTACTACTACTTCTACGAAGAAACCGATTTCTCGGGCCCGCCCGACGCCGACTTCCGGGCGGACCCTTCTGGCCGCCGCCAAGGCGGCGTTACCCCAAACCAAAAGCCCAAACCCAAAACAAAAAAACCAAAAACCAAAACCCCAAACCGCAAACCGCCCAGCGGTTCTTAGCCCCCGGTGAAAGAGTTGAGCATTAAAACCTACCAAAAGTATCTTAACAAAGTCAAAACTACCTCGCCCCTCGTCCTTTGCCTTACCAACTCGGTAACCGTCATGGACTGCGCCAACGCCCTTTTGGCCATTGGGGCCTCGCCGGTCATGAGCCAGGATCCCCAGGACGCCGCCGAGCTGGCCAAGATCGCCCAGGCCGTGGTTATAAACATCGGGACCATCAACGACGCCTCTTGGGAGACCATGCGGGCGGCCGTGGGCGTGGCCGCCAGCCTGGGACTACCGACGGTGCTCGATCCGGTCGGGGCCGGGGCCACCTCCAGGCGACTGGAGGCCTCCAGGGAGTTCGCCCGCTCGGCCACGGTCATCCGGGGCAACGCCTCGGAGATCCTGGCCCTGGTAGGCCAGACCGGCACCCAGAAGGGCGTGGATTCTTCGGCCAAGACCACCGAGGATCTGTTGATCGAAAAGGCCGGGCGGCTGGCCAAGGACAACCCGGCCACGGTCGCCGTCTCGGGCGAAGTGGATCTGGTGACCGACGGCCATACCATGCTTAAGATCGACGGCGGGACCCCTCTTCTGACCAAACTGACCGGGACCGGCTGCGTCTTAAGCGTTTTGGTTGGCGCCTATGTGGGGGCCTGGCCCAAGGACGTTCTAAAAGCCACGGCCGCCGCCCACATCCACTTGGCCAGGGCCGGGGAAAAGGCTCAGGAAAAGCTTAATCGGCCCATGTGTCTGGGCGCCTTCAAGGCTTACCTCTTCGACGAGCTGGCCCTGATGGAGGGCTCGGATCTCGACTGCCCCCGCGGAAAGGGTAAGTGGCTCCTTGACGCCTAAACGACCGCCCTGCCGGCCCTGAAGCCGGGCCGGGCCGCCCGCCGGGCCGGGCTGGAACGGCAAAAACCCAAAGACTAAAAAACACAAACGCCGTAGCCTTCAGGGTCGGCCCCGCAGCCGGCCCTAAAGGCCGGGGAAAGATTGGCCATGCACTCTTACTTCGACAAGGCGACTCTGGTCGCCAAGCTTAAACTTACGATGGTGGTCAGCCAAGCGGAGGCCGCCCCCAGGAGCGTGTTCGAGCTGGCCGAGTTGGCCTTCGAGGGCGGGGTGACCGCCCTGCAGCTGCGGGAAAAACATCTGGGCGATCGGGACTTTTATGATTTGGCCAAGAAACTGGCGGATTTCTGTCGGGAGAGGGGCAAGGCGTTTATCGTAAACGATCGGCTGGATTTGGCCCTGGCCGTGAGGGCCGACGGGGTTCACCTGGGGCAAAAGGATTTGCCGGCCCGCGTGGCCTCGCAAATCATGGTGGCCAAAGGCCTGGGACCCAAGCCCATTTTGGGGGTGTCCGTATCGACGGTCATGGAAGCGATGGCAGCCAAGGAGGCCAGGGCCGACTACCTGGGCGTGGGCCCCATGGTTAACACCCTCAGCAAGGTCGGGGCCCAAGTCGTCGACTCGGGCCAGGTCCGCCCCATACTCTCCACCGGCCTGGTTACCGTGGCCATCGGGGGGATCGGGCCCAACAACGCCGCGGACTACTGGACCAAAGGCTTTAATTGCCTGGCGGCCATCTCGGCCTTCACCAAATCGGCCGATCCGGCCCAGACGGCCAGGGATATGATGGTCGGGGCCCCCAAGTCCATCGGCTGGTAGGCCGGCCGACAGACCGGCCGAGCTGGCCGGCTTGGCCGGCCGGACCGTTAAGGGAGGGCTGGGCTCAATCGGGCAGGACGGCCTGCCAGGGCGCGTTGTGGGAGCGCTCGTAATCGGCAATGGCCGCCTCGTGTTTGAGGGTCAGATCGATGGCGTCCCAGCCGTTCATGAGCCTCTGGCGGCGCTCCTCGTCGTAGTCGAAGGACCAGGCCAGATCGCCGGGCCCGTCGATCCTCTTGGCCTCCAAGTCCACCGTCAGCTCCAGCCCGGCTTTGGCGGCGATGGCCCGGATGAGCCGGTCGATGTCCCCGGCCGGAAGGACGATTGGGGCCAGGCCGCAGTTCATGGCATTGTTTCGGAAGATGTCCCCGAAGCTGGGCGCCAAAATGACCCTGAAGCCGAAGTCGTCCAGGGCCCAGGCGGCGTGCTCGCGGCTGGAGCCGCAGCCGAAGTTCTCCCGGGCCACCAGTATCTGGGCTTGGCGGTTGGGGCCTTGGTTTAGGAAAAACTCCGGGTTCTCCCGGCCGTCCTCCAGGTAACGGGCGTCGTGGAAGAGGTTCCGGCCAAATCCCTGGTGCTCTATGGAAATTAAAAACTGTTTGGGAATTATGAAGTCCGTGTCCACGTTGGGCCGATCGATGGCCGCCGCCACGGCGGTGAGCCTCCTGAGGGGTCGCATAAAAAAACCTGCCTTTCGGGGTGGGGTCCCAGCCAAAGTGTCGGGACTATGGGGCCCAGTCCCCTAAAAGAAAGATTATATCGCTTTCTTTTAAAATGTGTTATACTAAAAAATGGATTGGGGCCCTTGGCTAAATTAATCCCATGATTTCAGTTAACTAACGTGTACTAGTCTCCCACGTCGCCCTCTGGGCGTCGCTCCGCCTCCCTCGCCGCCCCCTGGGCGCCGGCCCGAAGGCGAAAGCCCGCGGGCGACCGCCAAGGACCAAAGCCACGAATTTCGTTTCTCGTTTGAACGACATAGCCGACCCGGCCAACCCCAAAAGGGCCCGGCCCCCGGTCGTTAGCCTATATTGTGGGAATCGTGCCAATTTGGCATTCAGGCCCATTGAGATTCATGACCTTCGGGCCCGGCCCCCGGCCCCCGGCCCCCGGCCCCCGGTCGGTAGCCTATATTGTGGGAATCGTGCCAATTTGGCATTTAGGCCCATCGCGAACCATATCCTTCGGGATATTTATTCGCCGTGATTTACGTCCATTTGAATATAAATTCATTTGAACTTATATTCAACGGGATTTATGTCCACCGAGACTTATATCTTTCGGGATTAATATCCATCGAAGTAGCCGCTTGGTTTTACCCTTCATATTATGCCGATCAATCTTCCCAGGTAGCCAATAACGGTAAACGATTGCGTTTGGGATCCAATTCGATCCCGCTCGCGTGGGGATTTCAAATTTAATGTCAGAAACACATAGTTCCGGCGCGGACCATTTTCTGGGCTTGGACGCTGGCTCCATTAGCGTAAAGGTGGCCCTTCTGGATAGGGGTGGCCGCCTAATCACCTCTAGCTACGCCCGCCACCAAGGCCGCCCTTACCAAACGGCCCTCTCGTCCCTGACCGATCTCCTCAAAACCCATGACCCTTCCCGCATTGGCCTGGCCGCCGTGACCGGCGTGGCCGCCGGCAGACTGGCCGAGCTCCTTGGCGGCCTGGCCGTTGGCGAAATCCGGGCCCTGACTTTGGCCGCCCGCAGGTATCTGCCCTCGGCCTCGGCCCTCATCGACATCGGCGGGGAGGACACCAAACTTTTGTGGTTCGGGCGGGAGGCCGACGGGACCCTGACCTTGGCCGATTTCGCCATGAACGCCCTCTGCGCCGCCGGGACGGGATCTTTTCTGGACCAACAGGCCCACCGCCTGGGTTACGACATCGGACGGTTTTCCCATTTGGCCCTCAAGAGCGAGGTCCCGCCCAGGGTGGCCGGCCGCTGCAGCGTTTTCGCCAAAAGCGACATGATCCACCTCCAGCAGTCCGCCACGCCCGATTACGAGATTATCTACGGCCTCTGCTTGGCCATGGCCAGAAACCTCAAGAGCGGATTGGCCAAGGGTCGGCCCCTACCGCCCCCGG
>JAIRNQ010000281.1 GCA_031257955.1 Deltaproteobacteria bacterium
CGATCAGGAAGCGGGTTTTTTCGCCCAGCGCCCTGGCGATGCAGAAGCGCTGGATCTCGCCACCGGAGAGTTCGCCGGGGAAACGGTCATACCAGGCCTTCTCAATGCCCAGTCCCTCAAGGATCCGGTCTTCGATATGGTCGCCTTCCAGGATGGCCCGTTTGATCTTGAGCCGGGGGTTAACCGATTTTTCCGGGTGCTGCCAAATCATCTGGATTGGGCAGTAGCCCTTGAAAGAGGCCAAGGGCTGGCCGTCGACGAGGACCTGGCCCGCCTGGGGCAGCATGTACCCGGCCAGGATTTTGCAAAGGGTGGTTTTGCCCCCGCCGCTGGGGGCGGTAATGCCGAGACGCTCGTGACTTTCGGTCGAGAGGCTAAAGTCGTTTAGGATGACTTTTGTCTTTGAGTAGGCGAAGCGGAGATTATTGGCTTCGATTTTCATTTTAGCGATTCCTTGCCCCTGTCCTGACGGGCCGCGGCCAGGGGTTGGCCTTAGACGGCTTGGAGGCAACGGGTAAGGCCGCCCCGGATCTCCCTGGTGGGGATGTCGCCGCCGCAAGCCGGGATGGCCATTTGGCAGCGTTCGGCGAAAGGGCAGCCCTTAATGTCGTCGCCGGCGTAAGGTTGGCTGCCTGGGTAAACGCGAAAACCATTTTGGGGCAGGGCGTGCCAAAGGGCTTTGGTGTAGGGGTGCCTGAGAGTCTCGGCCGAGCCGAAGTCCTTGACCGGGGCCACTTCCACGGTGGTCCCGGCGTAAAAGACGGCGATTTTGTCGGCCACCTCAAGGGCCAGCTCCAGATCGTGGGTTATCAGAAGGACCCCGTTGCCCTGGTCGGCGAAGGCGCGGAAGTTGGCCATGGCTTTCTTGGCCGCCGACAGGTGGAGCCCGGGGGTGGGCTCGTCGGCGATGATTAGCCTGGGGCTCTCCATCATGGCCGCCGACAGGAGAACCCTTCTGGCCATGCCCCCGGAGAGCTCAAAGGGGTAGAGGTTGGCCGTCTCCCGCTTTAGACCGTAATAGTCGAAGAGTTTTTCCTGGGCCTGGATTGATTCGGGATCTTTTCGGTCGTTTCTGACCTGGGGCCCGACCTTCTTGAGGGGGTCAAGGTAGGTCACGCTTTGGGGAACCAGTATGATTTGATGGCCCCTGAGTTCGGCCAGCTCCCGGGGGCCCAGGGTCTCCCCGAGGAAGCGGATCTTGCCGGTGGCCCCGCAGTTGGAAGGCAAGATACCCAAAAGGGTGTGAGCCAGGAGGCTTTTGCCGGATCCGCTGGACCCGACCACGGCCACAAGCTCGGAGAGCCCCACGGAAACGCCCATGCCGTTTATTACCGTGAGATCGGACTTGCGCAAGCCCTTGTCGTATCGGCTGAAGCGGATGGTTAGGTTTTCGACCTCCAGGACGGTTTTTCCGTTTTCAAGCATTCTAAACCTCAATTTTTGGGCCAATAAATCTGCCCTGGGGCCCGCCGCCCGGGTTGCCGGCCTTTCCGCGGCCCCGTTCGACTGACGGCCAGGAAGCCGCCCGTCCGTTCGACTGACGGCCAGGAGGCCGCTAGTCGTTGGCGGCGTGGGGATCGATTAGATCTCTGACCAGGTGGCCGAGCCGGTCGAAGAGAAGGACCGTGGCCAGAAGGGCCAGGCCCGGATAAACCGAAAGCCACCAGTAGCCCAGGGACAAGTACTTCATGCTTTCGGAGAGGATTATCCCAATTCCGGGCTGCTCGGGGGAGAGGCCGAAACCCAAAAATGTCACCGAGGCTTCATGGAGGATGGCGTGGGGAAAGAGCAATATGAGGCCGACCAAAAACTGGGGAAAGACGTGGGGCAGCATGTGGCGAGTAGCCAAGTAAAAGGGGCCGTGCCCGAGCTTTTGGGGTATCAAAATAAAATAGGATGACTTGAGCTGAATGATTTCGGCCCTGATGACCCTGGTCAGGTTTGGCCAATGGGTTATGGCCACGGCTATGGTCACCCCCATTAGACCTTTACCGAGGGCGTAAGAGATGAGTATCAGCAAAATCAGGTGAGGAAGGCCCATGACCACGTCCACGCCCCAGCTTACGAGTGAGTCGATTTTGCCCCCCAGGGTAGCCGAGGCCACCCCAAGGACAAGGGCCAGCAAGGCGCTGACGGCCGAGGCCCCCAGGCCGATAAGGACGCTAATGGATAGGCCCTTAAGGGTTCGGGCTAGCATGTCCCTCCCAAGCCAGTCGGTTCCCAAAATATGCTCCGTTCCGGGCGGGTGGTTTTTGTGGAGAAAGCTGGTTTGGGAGGCCTTTTCGGTGGACAAAAACCCGCCGATAAGGATAGCCAGTATGGCCAAGGCGGTAAAGGCGGTCAGGGATATGGTGAGCGTTCTTTTGTTGAAGGCCCGTTTGGTCGGAAGGCTCAGGATGTCCGCGTTGGTAGCTTCCATGGTTTAGGCGTCCCTCCCCCGCCTTCTGATCTTGGGATCTATCAGGCCGTATAAAATATTGGCTGCCACGTTACCGCCAAAAACAATGGCGGCGCTAATGATGGCTATACCCAACAGAAGCGGGGCGTCGCCGCCGATGCCGGCCCTGACCGCGGCTTGGCCCAGGCCGGGGAAAGAGAAAACCTGCTCCACCAGGACCGAGCCGCCAAAAATCTCGCTGATGGAGGCGAACTGCAGGGTAATGGCCGGGAGGGTAACGTTTCGGATGACATGTCCCTTAACCATAGGCCAAAGCTTTTGGCCCCGGGACCGGGCATAGAGGATGTAGTCCTCGCCCATGATGTCTATGACTTTCTCTCTGGTATGAAGGGTGATGGAGGCGTTGCCGGCTAGGCTGAGGGTCAGGGCCGGCAAAATTAAGTGGTAGAGCGAGTCCCAAATGGTTACCTCGCTGGACGAGACGCCCAAGGGAACGCTAAAGCCTATGGGAAAGATCTTGAGCCAGACCGAAAAGACCATCAGGGCGACCAGGGCCAGCCAGAAGGTCGGCGCGCTAGCCAAAACCAGGGAATAGTTTTTGATTATCCGATCCAGCCAGGAGCCCTGAAAAACCCCGGCCGTCAAGCCCAAAACAAAGGCCCCAACGCCCGACAGGACCCAGGCCAGGAGCATCAGGGCCATGGTGTTGCCGAATTTTTCCTTGATTACCGTGGACACCGGCTGCCGGTAGAGGAGCGACTGGCCCATGTCGCCCCGGGCGAAGTCTCCAACCCAGTTGAGGTATCTCTTGGCCGGGGAGACATTGGTCCCAAAATAAGCCTCGAGCTTGGCGTAGGTTTCCTGATTCATGTTGGCCAGCCCGACCTCCCCCACGTAAGCCTTGACCGGGTCTATGGGCGACTCGGAGACCAATACGAAAGAAATCACGCTGACGGCAGCCAAGACCAAGATCAGCCTGGTCAGGCTTTTGAGAAGATATCCGGCAATGCCCCGAAGGCCTGTAGTTGCCATAAACTTGTCCGATCGCCCTTTAAAAGCAAAAAATCATTTAAGTCTTAATGATTAACTATTGGAAGGTGTTTGCCCGGGCAGTGTCGCCCGGGCAGTGTTATCCGCAAGTTCCCACGCAGGGCCATTCCCGCCGCCGGCCTGACAGCCGGTAAAGCTAAGCGGGGATGGCCTCTAATCCCAGTACCACTGATCGACGTTATTGGTGATGGTCCAGCCATAGCCATGGGGATGGATTTTTTTGTCTACGATGTTTAAGCCGTTCCTGGCGAAGTAGATGTGATCCACGGCGGCGATCCAGGTCCAGGGGGCGTCACCGTAAGGGGTGACGCCGGTTTGGCCGTCCCACTGGGCCTTTTGGAAGAGGGGATAGGAATCGGGAACGGTTTTGGCAGCCAGGGCTTGGTCGATATAGCTATCAACCGTGGGATTGGAGTAGCTGGCCGAGTTATAGCCGGTGTAATAGTGGCTGATGACGCCCGAGGGGGAGTGCATGCCAGCGCCGAACACGTGGGGGGTGGTGTAGGTTTGGGGATGGATTTGATCCCAGCTGGAGCCTACCGGGTTTACCTTTATGCCAATCTCCTTTAGCATTTCGGTTACGGCCATGGCGATGCCGGTGCGGGCCGAGTTGGAAGAAATGTACAGAAGGTCGAATTCGGCCTTAAGGCCATCCTTGGCGTAGAACCCGTCGGATCCCTTCTTCCATCCGTCGTCCTCAAGGAGCTTAATGGCCTTGGCTTTGTCGGTTTGGATGGCCATGGCCGGGTTCTCCCAAGGCTCGCCGAGGCACTCGCTGAAGGAAACTTTTCCGTAACCGCCCAAGACGTTTTTGACGATGGAGTCGCGATCGATGGCGTAGGCTATGGCTTGCCTGAGGGCTTTATTGGCGGTGACGTTGTTTCCGGCCGGCAGCTCCTCGCCACTTTGACTCTTGTGGGTGTTTCCCGAGGGGATGACCGGAAAGTTAATGCCCCTGATGTCCACGGAGTTAAAGGCGACGATCTTGTAACCATCGACCGGGTTGACCGTATAGGGGGCTTCGGTATAAGCCACGTCAACGGCCCCGGCTTTGGCCGCCGCATAGGAGGCGTCTTCGGTCATAAAAACCACGGTCACCTTGGTTATCTTGGGTTTGCGGCCGTAGTAGTCCGGGTTGGCCTCCATGATGACCTGTTCGCCCTTGTCCCATTGTTTTAGGATGTAGCGGCCGGAACCGATGGGATTGGCGCCGTAGGTAGAGGGGTTATAGGCATGTTCGGGGACTATGCCGAAGACGGCGGCGATGTAGGCGAAGGCCGAATAGGGCCTCTTAAAATGGAAGACTGCCGTCGTGTCGTCGGTGGCCTCGACCCGATCGAGCATGCTTAAGTCAGCCTCTATGGCCTGCTTCATGGCGCTATTGTAGGTAAAGGCCACGTCTTTGGCTGTGAGTTTTTGTCCGTCGGTAAACTTTACATCATCGCGGATCTTGAAAGTCCAGGTTAAGCCATCGTCAGATATGGAATATTCCTTGGCCAAATCGTAACCGATGGTAATATCGTCGTTGGTTACCAATAGGGTGCTTTGGAAAAGGGGATCATGGGTGTGCTCGCCGGAACCCCAGCCAAGGATGGGGTCAAAGCCAATGGTGGGCGAAGAACTTCCGCTGTCCATGGAGATGATGACGTCGGTTTTACCTGCCGCCGTCAAAGGGCTGGCCGCCAAAGCCAGCGCTAAGCCGAAGGCCGAAAAGCTTGCGATAAAAGCTCTAATTTTACTCATAAAATCCTCTCAGTAAAAAAAACATTGGTAAAAAAAAGGCCGCATTTCCCCCTCAGGAAAATGCGGCCTTCGTGGCCGGAAAAAGTTATCGCGAAAAAAGTCAATCCACCGACAAAGCGGTTAGATTGGTAACAAGATTGGCCGTTGGATTGCCGGTTGCCGGGAAGGCTAGGCCCCATAAGGCCTAGACGGTGACAACTGGATTTTAATCGCCCGGATGGGGCATCTTTGACCACCACTGGAAAAAAAGTAAGACCAGTTTAACTTATCCGAATATAGTATTCAATATGGGTTATTATTTTGACGCTAATGGAACCTATCGTCAACCTCCCATTGTGGTAGTAACGATTGCGACTGGGCTTTAGCTCAAAATGGCCCCAAAGGCCTCGGCCAGGGCCCTCGAGTTTAGTCTCAAAATGGCCCCAAAGGCCACGGCCAGGGCGCTCGAGTTTGGTTTCAAAATGGCCCCAAAGGCCTCGGCCAGGGCCCTCGAGTTTGGCCCCAAAATGGCCCCAAAGGCCTCGGCCAGGGCGCTCGAGTTTGGTCTCAAAATGACTCAAAGGTACTCAAGAATGGCGAACTGATATGGCCTCAAAATGTCTCGACAATTCTTAGAGATATCAGTAAAGGCTTAAAAAGACTCATACGGGGCCAACCAAGAATTGGATCAAAATGTCTCGACTATTCTTAGAGATATCAGTAAAGGCTTAAAAAGACTCATACGGGGCCAACCAAGAATTGGATCAAAATGTCTCGCCAATTCTTAGAGATATCAGTAAAGGCTTAAAAAGACTCAGACGGGGTCGAACCAAGCTTGGGATCAAAATGACTCGCTAGTTCTTAAAGATTTCAATAATGGACAATAAGACTCCATCGAGGAAGATCGGCCTTGGAATCAAAACGATTCACTAGTTCTGAAAGAACCCAATAAGGGGTCAACAGAATCCGGCGAGGTTGACTAGGGTTGGTCACAAAATTACTCAGTAGTTCGCAAAGAGTTTAATAATAGCTCAAAAGAACTCAAGTAAGGCGACCATTCTTGGTCACAAAAGGACTCATAAAGGTCAGTTGGGTGTCATAAAAGCAGGCTGGCCGAGAAATAAATGTTAAGGTGGGCATAGTCTAACTTAGCTTGATCATTGCAGTTTAAAAAATTTTTGAATTATTATCGGTTAAGCCCACCCAAAGTCCCTTGACATCCCCTGTCAAATGTTTATATTTGCTTTTGCTTGGCAGTCGAGGGCCGAGAGTGCTAAAATCGATCTCCCCGGGGGTATGCCGCTCGGTGCCGGGTCGTAGACGAGAGCATTTTTTTGGGTTAGAACCATATAGCTTATCAGTACATGGCAAGTAAAACTTCCAAAAGCAATAAAAATATTAATTTTTATTTGTGAAGGCTTGCTATTTGTTTAACAAGGCCCTGTAGGGCAATGTTCAATACATACAGTCTGTATAGACTGTAAAAACAAGAGGAAAGAATAAGGAGTCAAGACATGAACGTACGTCCTTTGTCGGATCGGATTCTCGTGCAACGCCTTGAAGAGGAAGAGAAAACCAAGGGTGGAATCATCATCCCCGACACTGCCAAAGAAAAACCGCAGCAAGGCAAGGTTGTCGGCGTCGGCGAGGGGAAACTCTTGGACAACGGCACCAGGGTCAAGCCCGGTGTCAAGGCAGGCGACACAGTCCTCTTTGGTAAGTATTCCGGTACCGAAATCAAGATTGATGGCCAGGAATACCTCATTTTGCGCGAAGACGATATCTTTGGCATCATCGAGTAATCGAGTAGCCTAAGATACGACGCGTGAACCCTTTTATCGCTAGATGATACCGTTAGTGGCATTGGTTCGATATTTTGCCAGCTTAACATAACGGTATGTCACGCAAATCCGATACCGCCATGCGTTCTTTTTGTTTTTTAATGATTTAAGTCTGATTTTATAGACAAAAATCGTTGAGCTTCCGTGAACGCGGCGTCATCATCATTTAACAAACCCGAGTTTCGGTAAAAATTTTAGAAAGAACTTCCAAAGAGGAGGATTTTCGTTTATGTCCGCTAAAGAAATCAAATACAGCGTCAAGGCACGTGAGGCGATAATGCACGGAGTTGACATCCTGGCTGACGCCGTCAAGGTTACCCTGGGCCCCAAGGGCCGCAACGTCATATTGGAGAAGACCTTCGGTGCCCCGACCATCACCAAAGATGGCGTCACCGTGGCCAAAGAGGTCGAGCTGGACGATAAGTTCGAAAACATGGGCGCCCAGATGGTCAAAGAAGTCGCTTCCAAGACTTCCGATCTGGCTGGCGACGGCACCACCACCGCCACCGTCTTGGCCCAGGCCATTTATCGCGAAGGCCAGAAACTCGTGGCCGCCGGCGTTAACCCCATGGCCCTCAAGAGGGGAATCGACGCCGCCGTCGACGCGGCTACCGCCGAGCTTCGCTCCATGAGCAAGGCCACCAAAAATCAGAAAGAGATCGCCCAGGTTGGTACTATCAGTGCCAACAACGACCCGACCATCGGCAACATCATCGCCGAGGCCATGGACAAGGTTGGCAAGGAAGGCGTTATCACCGTCGAGGAAGCCAAGAGCATGGAGACCACCCTGGACGTGGTCGAGGGCATGCAGTTCGACCGCGGCTATCTGAGCCCCTATTTCGTGACCGACACCGAGAAGATGGTCGTCCATCTGGCTGACGCTTACGTGCTGCTGGTGGAGAAGAAGATCAGCAACATGAAAGATCTTCTTCCTATCCTTGAGCAGATCGCCAAGCAGGGCCGTCCCCTCTTCATCGTGGCCGAGGACGTCGATGGCGAGGCCCTGGCGACCCTGGTCGTCAACAAACTCCGTGGCACCCTCCACACTTGCGCCGTCAAGGCCCCCGGTTTTGGCGATCGCCGCAAGGCCATGCTTGAGGACATCGCCATCCTAACCGGTGGTCGGGTCATCAGCGACGATCTGGGCATCAAATTGGAAAGCATCACCCTGAACGATCTGGGTCGGGCCAAGAAAATCACCGTTGACAAGGATAACTCCACCATCGTCGATGGCGGTGGCACCAAGGCTACCCTCGAGGGCCGGGTTAAGCAGATCCGGGCCCAAATCGAGGAGACCACCTCCGATTACGACCGCGAGAAGCTCCAAGAGCGTCTGGCTAAGCTGATCGGCGGCGTGGCCGTGATTAACGTTGGCGCTGCCACCGAGATCGAGATGAAGGAAAAGAAGGCCAGGGTCGAAGACGCCCTTCACGCCACCAGGGCGGCCGTTGAAGAGGGTATCGTACCCGGCGGCGGCGTGGCTTTGGTCCGCTGTATCCCGGCTCTCAATAACGTCCAGGCCACCGGTGAGGCCGCCCAGGGCGTCAACATCATCCGTAGGGCCCTCGAAGAGCCCCTCCGCCAGATCGCCATCAACGCCGGCCATGAGGGCAGCGTTGTCGTCGAGAAGGTCCGCAACGAGTCCGGTAACGTCGGGTTTAACGCCGAGACCGGGGCCTTTGAAGATCTCATGAACGCCGGTGTCATCGACCCGGCCAAGGTGACCAGGTTCGCCCTTCAGCACGCCGCTTCCGTTTCCTCTCTGCTTCTGACCACTGAGTGCATGATCGCCGAGAAGAAGGAAGACAAGCCCGCCTCCCCGATGGCCGGTGGCCCCGGTGGCATGGGCGGCATGGGTGGCATGTATTAAACCCTTCTCCCGAGGACCTCGGGCCCTCGGGATCGTTTTGTCCGCACGCACCGCGAACGAAAACCGGGCGGGATTTTTGTCCCGCCCGGTTTTTTTGTTTTGGCGTCTGGCCGCTTCTCTATCGCCGCTTGACCGCATGACCTTTCGCTGGGTGGGGGTATAAAGGTTTTGGTAGGGCGAAACGCTGCCGTATCCGGTGAAGGGCAGGCGCCTTGGGTGGCCGCGCCTCCCTTGGCTGGGCCTGGCGGCCTTGGTAGGGCGAATACGGGCCATTGTGGGTGAAGGGCAGACTCTCGGTGGCCGCGCCTCCCTTGCGTGGCCTGGCGGCCTTGGTAGGGCGAATACGGGCCATTGTCGTGAAGGGCGGTCCGCCGGTGGCGCGGCGGCCTTGGCGTGGCCTGGCGGCCTTGGTAGGGCGAATACGGGGCATTGTCGTGAAGGGCGGTCCCCCTGTGGCGCGGCGGCCTTGGCGGGGCCTGGCGCCCTTGGTAGGGCGAATACGGGCCATTGTCGGTGAAGGGCGGTCCCTCGGTGGCCGCGGCGGCCTTGGCGGGGCCTGGCGGCCTTGGTGGGTCGAATACGGACCATTGTCGTGAAGGGCGGTCCCCCGGTGGCGCGGCGGCTTTGGCGGGGCCTGGCGGCCTTGGTAGGGCGAATACGGGCCATTGTCGGGGAAGGGCGGTCCCCCCGGTGCCGCGGCGGCCTTGGCGGGGCATGGCGGCCTTGGTGGGTCGAATACGGGCCATTGTTGGGGAAGGGCGGGCTT